>JBFGHF010000039.1:0-12367 GCA_041578355.1 Acidobacteriota bacterium | reverse complement strand
CGTTTTCCTGGTCGTGCCCTTGAATCGTCGTCCCACAAATGCGGAAAGCTGAAAGGGACGGGCTGTTCCTCGAGAAGGGGACGGGCTGTTCCTCAGGGAAAGGGACGGGCTGTTCCTCGGGGAAGGGACGGGCTGTTCTTCCGATCCCGATCCCGAAGGCGATCCCGATCCCGAGAGCTGAAGGGGGGTGCGGCCCACGATCAGAATCGCTCGGAATCGGCAATCGGAATCGGCATCAACTCCAGAAAGGGACGGGCTGTTCTTCTTGCAGAAAGGGACGGGCTGTTCCTCGAGTAAGGGACGGGCTGTTCCTTCCTGAGTCTTCTCGAGTAAGGGACGGGCTGTTCCTTCCTGAGTCTTCCCTCCTTCTCGGACCGGCGCGGCGGCGCTTGACGGGTTCTTGAGATCAAGCGGGCGGGGACGCGGGCTTGGCTGCCGATCCAGCGAATTCGCGAGCGGCGAGCTCGCCTTCCTTTTCGTCGACAAAGTACAGCAAGATACCGCCGGCCACGAACATCAGCACAAGCACGATGATCGACAGTCGGACATTGCCTGCCGCGACGCCCGTGACTCCGAGCAGAACGGGACCGAAGACCGCTGCGAACTTGCCCATCATGTTGAAGAATCCGTAGAACTCGGCGGCCAGGGCGGGGGGGATCAACCGTGCGTAAAAAGATCGGCTCAGCGACTGGATGCCTCCCAGGACGACGGCGATTGATATGGCCAGCAAATAGAAGTCGGCGGAACTCGACATCACGGAGGCGTAGAGGGTGGACGCGATGTAGACCGAAAGACAGATGAAGATGCCGAGTTTGGCTCCCTTTTTCTCGGCGAACCAGCCGAAAAGGAGGACGGCGGGCAACCCCACCACCTGCGACAGAAGCATGGCCTTGAGCAGGACCGTCTGATCGATCCCGATTGAGGAGCCGTAGGCGGTCGCCATTTTGAGAATGGTGTCGACTCCGTCAATGTACAGCCAGTATGCCAGCAGAAAGAGAAAGGTCATCCTCAGCCTGCGGATGTGTTGGAAGGTGGTTTTCAGCTGACGGAAGGCGGCCCGAACGGGACGTTTCGCAACCCGCGAACCCACCGCCGGTGGTTCGTCCACGAAAAAAAGCAGCGGCAGGGCGAAGACCGCCCACCAGATCGCGACCATTACGAACGAGACTTTGATGGCCGCTTCCTGACCGCTCAAACCGAAGGTCTGGGGCCAGAGCATCATCAGCACGTTGAGCCCGAAAAGCAGGCCCCCGCCCAGGTAGCCCAACGCGTAGGCGAAGGCACTCACCATGTCCGTCTTCTGCGGGGGCGCGACGCTCACGAGCAGCGAGTCGTTGAAAATGTTGGCCCCAGCGAAACCGATGGTGGCCGCGGCGTAGACGGCGCAGGCCAAAAGCCAGTGACCTTGAGCGACCAGAGGAAGGCTCGCCGTGAGCACGACTCCGATCAGTCCGAAAAAAAGGAGCATCTTCTTTCGCGCCCCCGCCCGATCGGCGATCGCTCCCAAGATCGGGGCGAGAAGAAGAATGATCAGGCTGGCTGCCGAGTTGGCGACTCCCAACTGCAGATTGCTGACTTCGTTGGAACTGGTGCTCCAGTACCCTTTGAAGAAAACCGGGAAGAAGACCGCCATGACCGTGGTCGAGTAGGCGGAGGAGGCCCAGTCGTAAAGCGCCCAGGACAAGACGGGCCGGGTCCAGAGGATGTTTCCGGCCGAGGGGGGCGAAGTGGCCTTATCGGACAAATCCGACCCTTTCGGCTGTTTCCAGCATGCGAGCGACGGTCTCGAAGTCTTCCGGGCTCAGCCGATCGGCGGGGAGCCTGCGACGGGTGACCCGCTCCAACTCCCCGAGCACTTCGACAAGTCCGAAGGAGTCGATCACTCCAGTGGAAACCAGCGGTGTGTCTTCGCCGATCTTCATTTCAGGGTCGGCGACGATCTGCCTGGTCAGGAATGCGACAAGCTGTTGCGCCTTCTCGTTCACCGGCAACATCCTAGCGGAAAAAGGGGGCTTGGGTCTTGGGTCTCGGGCCGTGGGTGTTGAGTATGCACTTGGTTCACTGTCCCTGTTCGACATCGGTCATGCTGGAGATCGAACGGGCTTTTCTTGGGGGCCGTGAAAAAAGGGACGGGCTGTTCCTCGGATACCGATCGGGAAGGGGACGGGCTGTTCCTCGGGAAGGGGACGGGCTGTTCCGCGGGGAAAGGGACGGGCTGTTCCTCGGGAAGGGGACGGGCTGTTCCTCGGGGAAGGGGACGGGCTGTTCCTTGCCAAGCGATCCCCGCTTTGTGGTCGTGTTTGGCGGGGGACGCCAAGCTCATTCGACCTTCGACGATCTCAGAAACTTCTCGCGGTTGGCGGTCCGGGCCGGTTTTCCGGCGGTGCTTTTGATCAGCCATCCCGGTGCGACGATGCGAACCTGCCGAGGGGACACGTCGAGGGCGGCCACGATGGAATGACGGATCTCCAGGGCGATGCTCTGTTTTCGTTGCAGGTCTTGGGGCGATGCGACCTCGGCGATGACGATCAGGTCCTGGGTGCCCAGATCGGGGTTGTCGACTCCGAATGCCACCGCCCGGCCGTCTTTGACTGCCGGATGACTGAAGGCCAACTCCTCGATGTCGGTGGGAAAGAAGTTGCGTCCGCCGACGATGATGGTGTCGTCGGCACGACCCATGACAAAGAGGTCGTCTCCCAGACGGAACCCGATGTCGCGGGTTCGGTACCAACCCTCTTCGAGAACCGTCCGGGTGAGGTCGGGACGGTTGTAGTAACCGGAAAACAGATAGGAGCAGCTCACCAGGATCTCTCCCACGCGGCCATCGGGGAGGTCGTTTCCCTGCTCATCGACGATACGGACATGGACGCTCTCCAGAGGGTGGCCGGTGGACACAAAGTCGAGCATCTCACCCAGCGGCTCGGTTTCCGCGCGCCCCTGGGCGCGCAGGGCGTCGGCCTGGACTCTCACCACACGCGGCGATTCACCCGCGATCGATTGCATCACCGCGAAGGTGGCCTCCGCCATGCCATAGCTGGTCTGTAAGGATTTGCGAGTGACGCCGCACTCCCGGAAGGCTTTGTGGAATTCACGAAAGCTCCGTTCCCGAATGGGCTCGGAGGTGTTTGTCCAGGCTCGCAGCGCGCTCAAGTCCAGTCCGCGACGCGCGGACTCGGCGACCCGCCGCGCCATGAACTGGAAGGCGAAGTTGGGCAGCCAAGTGAGCGTGCTCCCTTGGCGGGCGGCTAAGCGAAGATAGGCAGAAGGATCGAGAACCCACTCGACGGGAGACATCATGGCCAGTGGCAGCCCGGCAGCCAGCGGCAGCATGAAAGCCGCGATCAGCCCCATGTCGTGATAGAGAGGGAGCCAACTGACGATGCGGTCTCGGTCGTTCAACTCGAGGCGTCGTCCCAACACGATCAGCTGGTTGAGCACCACGCGGTGGGTCAGGGCGACTCCTTTTTGCAGGCCAGTGGTGCCCGCGGAGTGTTGAATAAAGGCCAATTCTCTTGTCGCGATTTGCGGCTCGCCTTGGTCCTCCGAGGGATGCACGGCTCCGCAGCGGATCACCTGGCCTTCGATGCGATCGACGAGTTCCGCCGGCAGGGACTCGTCGATGGCCAGCAGGGCGGCCGAGAGGTTGCGCGTGACTCCGTGCAAGCCCGACTGATACTTGACCGGGTCGATCTTGAAGTTGGGATAGGCCAGGATGGTGGGAACCGCTCCCAGCAGCATCGATCCAGCGAACGCCGCCATCAGTCCCGCGCCTTGGGGCAACACCAGGGCAACCGTGTTGCCAGGCTTCACACCCCGCTCCTGAAAAAGATGGACATAACCGCAGCAGAGGCTCCTGAATTCGCCGAAAGTGTACTTCTCCGCGGGCTTCTCGTCGCTCCCCGGCCAGACGGTCAGGAATTCTCGATCCTCCTCAACGTTGAGCAGCGTGGTGAGCAAGTGAGAGCTTTGCTCGAGCCGTCGAAGGGGTGAATCGGTTGCCATGGCAATCAAGTCCTCCGGGAGGCGCGGCATTTGCGGCTGCCTCCGGTTCCGACCAACTCCCTGTTCAGAACCGCACGTAGACAAAGGGTGAAGCTTCGTCGCTCCAGATGATCACAAGCAGGATCATACAGAGTCGGCAGACGGGAAGGGCGGCGCCCGTCACCTCCTGACCCAATGGGGTTTCGAGCCAGAGCTTCATCGGCCGGCCCAACAGCACCCAGAGAACGGTCAGCGCGACGAAGCTCGCGGTCAGCAGGTGGAAATCCGCCGGAAGCAGATTGGGGCGGTCGAATCGGATCAACGACACGATCAAGCCTGCGGACTGGCTCAGACTCTCGGCCCGGAAAACCAGCCATCCGAGGGACACGGCCAACATCGTCCCTCCCCATCCGATGGCCCTGCTCAGCACGCTCTGGGCGGCGGACCTCGACGGCGCCCCTCCCCGCAGCCGCGGCAAGGCCAACAGTCCCCCTTGATACAGGCCCCAAACCAAAAAACACCAGGTAGCACCGTGCCAGACCCCGAAAGCGACCATCGAGAAGACCAGGAACAAAAGACTCCACGGGCGGCTTCTCTTCCAGCCGGCCAGCGGGAAGAAGATGTAGTCCCGAATCCATGAAGAAAGGGACATGTGCCAGCGTCTCCAGAACTCGGCGAGGGACCGGGCTAAGTAGGGAGCGTCGAAGTTCTCGCGCAAGCGGATGCCGAACAGCCGAGCCGAGCCGATCGCCATGTGGGAATAACCGGCGAAATCGAAGAAAAGCTGAAACCCGTAGCCGACTGCCAGCGCCCAGGAGTCGAAGGCACTCCATCCCGACGAGATGTGGTCGAAGCCGTAGACGATCCCCCTGCCGGAAGCACCCGAGGCCAGCGTATCGGCCAGGACCACCTTCATGAAAAGACCCAGCAGAATCCTGTTCAGCCCGATTCTCACGTCCGCTGTCTCCGGCACTTTGACTTGTCGGAACTGAGGCAGCATTTCCGGCGCGCGGCAAATCGGCCCCGAGAGGATCGTGGGCCAGAACGCCAAGTAGAGGAAGAATTCCAGCCAGCCGGGACGCTCCCCGTAGCCGCGATAGACATCGAAGAGAAAGCTGACGGCCTGAAAGGTGTAGAAGGAGATGCCCACCGGAACCAGCCAACCAATCTCCAACTCTCCGCCTTGCCAAAGGCCGCTGGTCAGCCCGGAGCCATATTTGAAGAGCAGCAGCGGTATCAGATTGAGCAAGACCCCTGTAGCCAGGAGAGAGGAGCGGGGATCACGCCGCAGCAACCGGCCCCAAAGCAGATTGAAGGTGCTGGAAGCGGCCAGAAGAAGTAGGAAGGGCGGGCTCCAGGTCAAGTAGAACAGATAGCTGGCAAGCAGCAGGAGCGCCTGCCGGGCTTGAGAACGGCGCAGCAAGGCCGTGGCAAGCCAGACGACGATCAAGAATCCCGCATAGGAAAGGGTCGAGAAGCTCACTTCAGATCGCTCATCGCTGGACCGCTGGCTGTAATCCGTTCCCTGGACCCGTTGCCGACTCCGAGGAGCCTGATTGGACCCACCCCCGCGGGAAGGCTATCTTATACCACTCGATTCGGAACGCTGAAACGTATGAACGCCACCACTCCGAGGCGAAGGACCGCCAGACCCCAAACCCCCGCCGAGTTGGCGACCGCCTATCCGATCACCGTGATCATACCCGCCTACAACGCAGCGGATTTCCTCGAGCAGAGCCTGCGGGCCCTGGCTGCCAACGACCGCTCTCAGGTGGAGGTCCTGGTGGTCGACGACGCTTCCGACGACGCCACGCCGCATTTGGTCGGCGAAAAGCCTCAAGAGCTGCCGATCGAGGTGATTCGGTTGACCCGCAGAAGCGGTCCCGCGGCAGCCCGCAATGCCGGGGCCCAAAAAGCTCGTTTCCCTTTTCTTTTCTTTCTCGATGCCGATGTGGTGCTCCCCCCGCAGGCAATCTTTTGGATTCGCGAATCTCTCGACCTCTACTCGCACCGCCCCGAGGTGTCGGGTGTTTTGGGAATATACTCCGAGCAGCTCCCGGACCGGGGATTCTTCAGCAACTACAAGAACCTTTACACCTGTTTTCTGTACGAGACGACCGAGACTCTCAGCCCCTTTGTCCACACCCCGATGTTCTGTGTGCGCCGGGATGTGTTGCTGCAGGCCGGAGGCTTCGACCCGGGATCGGCAACCGCCGAGGATTTCGAACTGGGTGTCCGGCTGGGCCTGGCAGGGCATCGATTCGTCATCGATTGGCGAATCCGAGGCGTTCACCTCAAGCGCTACACTCTCAAGAGCGTTCTGGCCGAGGACGCACGGCGAATCCGAGACCTCCGATCCTTGCGTTTGAGTCGCGAGGGCACCCGCTTCGCCTACCGGGCCCACCGCTGGCACCGTCTTTTGTCTTTGGCCTTGCCCGGACTGACCCTGGGATCGCTGGCGCTTTGCTTCTGGAGTCTTGGTTTTGCATACGTGGCCGTTTTTCTGCTCCTTGCCTTCGCGGCGGTCAATGCGAAGTTCTGGCGATTCAGCGCCAGGCGAAAAGGGATTTGGTTCGCCACCAAAGCCCTGGCTTTTCTTTTTGTGGAAATGCTCTGGGCCGAGCTGGCACTGCTGAAAGGGATAGCCGCGAAAAAGAAAGCAGACACCGCCCAAGCTCTGTAGATTGAGCTTTTTCCCGCTTGCGGTCTGGCGCTTGCGGAGTCCGCGGCCGAGAGGAATCAACCCTTTTCGCTCTCGGCGGGTCGAAACAGATATGCGCTTCATCGCCTTCGTGCTGGCCACCGCATCCTGCCTGGCCTTCCAACAACCGGAGGACCGCAAACTCAGCCAACTGATCCGTAGCGACCCCTCCGCATTTGCCCGTCGAATCATCGCAGAGGCGGACGACGACTTTCAGCGGGCTCAGGCGATCGTCACTTGGCTGGCCGGGAACTTCGACTGGACCGCCACCGATTATCGCCGCCGCACCGTGGAAGAGATCATTCAGCGGGGCGGAGGGAACTGCGCCGAATTGGCCAGGGTCACCACCTTTTTGCTGAACGATCTGGGACTTCGGATGCGGCAGGTTCGCGAAATCAACCTGCATCGCCGCAGTGAACGGCGCCAAGCGTCGCCAGAGGCAAAGATACGGCAAGGAGGGGCGGGGATGTCCGTCTTCGGGCGGCAGCACAACGATCACGTCTGGATCGAAATCTGGGACGAGAAGACTCTGGGCTGGTTTCCGGCAGATCCTTCTCTGGGCTTGGTGGGAGAGCGGCAGTGGTTGGAGTCCAGGCTGGGGTTCGGCGAGAGGTATTCGCTGGATCCCTCCTCGCAGGACATGATCGCTCCTTTCGCGGTCTTCGCCTACGAGCAGGATCGCTTGGTTGAGGATCGTACGCGTCACTACCTGATCGACGGATTCAACCGACTCTACAGCGGTCGCCTGCAGGGCCTGCCCGCTTGGGACGATTGGGTCTCCGGGGTGCTTTCTCTCAGCCCGAAGGCCGCCGCGGCGTTCCAGGGTAGGGTCAATCTCCACGACTTCGACAAAGAGATTTCTTCACTCGACGAGACCTATCGAGCTCTCAAGGAACAGTTTCAAGGGGAGTAGGCGGCGGTTCGTCGCGGACGCCGGAGCCGGGCAGGCGTCCGTTGCCAGCTCGGGCTAACGTCGTTTTGCCCGCCGAAGTTCGTCAAGCGAATAGAAAGTCCCCCGCCACTTGACGCCTCCCTGCCAGGTCGTGACAACCGCGGAGCGAAGCAGGGTGTAGGACAACAACAGCGCCCCCAGGGGATGGGTGAGGCCGTAGAGGGGATTGATCCCGGAATTGAAGGCCGTCAAGCCCTGCAGTCCGGCAGCCAAGCCAGCGGAGAGGGCGGCCAGCAGCCAGTCGAGCCGATTGCTGAACAACAAGGCTGCGAAGGGAAAGACACTGAGCAGGAGAGTCAGCGCCAGAGAGAGCAGAATCATCCACCAGCGATAATCGACGACTGCAAACGAGTTTTTGGTGAGACCGCGGATCACGGCGCCCAGTCCGGACTGCCAGCGCAGCCGCACCCGAGGGCCCGGAATGCCCACGCCGGAACGAAAGCCTCCCTGTTTGACTCGTTTGCCGAGGGCGATATCATCGACCACTTCCAAAGCCAGACCCTCGTGAGTGCCGATCGACTCGTAGATCGAGCGGCGCAGCAGCTGAAAGGCCCCCATCCCGACGTAACTGCCGCTCTTGGAATCGCTCACTGCCCAAAGCCGCGTGTTGAGCAGAAAGATCAATCCGAAGAAAGTGAGGATGGTGCGTTCCCAGAAACCTCGCGTCTCCAACTCCGCCAAGAGTGTCAGATGGTCCCATCCCTCTCGAGTCACGAGTGCGATCGAGCGGCGCAGTACGTCGGGTTCGAATCGAACGTCGGCGTCGGTGAAGAGCAGCCACTCGCCGCGGCTTTTGCGGTAGGCGGCTTGCAGAGCATGGGTCTTGCCCAGCCAGCCAGCCGGCAACCGCTCGATTTCGAGAACTTGCAGGTGGGGATGCCTGTTCCGAAACTCCGCAAGGATTTTCGAACTCCCATCCGAGGAACGGTCGTTGGCGAAGATCACCTCGTAATCCGGATAATCCTGAGTCAGCAAGCTGCCCAGAGCGGTGGAGAGTTTATCGGCCTCGTCGCGGCCCGCCACGAGGATGGAGAGGGGCGGGCAGCTGTCGTCGGCTGCCGGTTCGACTTGCTCCAGCTCCGGAACACGCCACATTCCTCGGATCAGCTGAAGCGCCGCAACGAGCCAAGCCAGGAGGCAGATAACAAGGAGGGAGGTGAAGATGAAATGCAACGAGCCGCTCCGGATCGGGGACAGTCTACCTTCTGTGGGAGCGACCCGAAAGGCAGTCTTGGGGATGGCCGGCGCCTGTGGCGACGTGGAGGTATACTGCTATTCGGGCAACCCACCCGCGAGAAGAAAGACGGATCCACCCCACACGGGAGAATAAAGCGCAGGGGACCCCGTATTCCTTGTTGGAAGGAGCCGCAAATCCGATGCCTGCCATGATTGTCGTTGTCGTCCTGGTGATCCTGGTTCTTGTCTTGATCCCGGTGGTCCCGCAGCTGTTCGAGGTCAGAATCCGTATTCTGGACTGGCTGGGGTTGAAGCGCTTGGCCGCTTTTCATCGTCGCCATTTCAACACCCTGGTCAAACTGGCGAGAATCGGAATTCTGGTGGTTCTCGCGGTGGTTCTCGTTCTCCTGATGACGGCCCGCTGAATTGAAGCTGTCGCCCTTTTAGCCGAGCGAATTGGCCAGAATCCGCAGGGCGCGTTTCGGATTGAAAAGAGTGTTGACGCTCATCGCACATTCGTAGGTGCACTGGCAGCCCAGCTCCTTCTGATAACGGCGCGCGCTGGACGCGGCAGCGGACTTCCAGAGTGCGGCGAAATCGCAGTCGAAATCCCGGACGTTGCCCATGCTTCGGTCCAAAGTCTCGCAGACGTGGACTTGGCCGGTCTCGCTGAGGATGCCGATCAGCTCTCCGCCGTAACAGGGCGAGATCCGCCGCGAAGCCCCGGCGGCCTCCCCGATCAGGCGATAGGTTTCCTCTTCTTTGGCGATAACCAGCCGGTCGGTCCAGCCGTCGCTGATGCGGTGCGCCCGCCGATAGGCGATGACGCGTTGCGCGAACTGCTGATACTGGGCGAGATCGACTTGCTTGAGAGAGGGATCGATGGGGTCTCCGCGGGTCAAAGTGATCGTAACCGCGTCGGGTTGAAGCACTTCCTCGACGTAGCGATAGAACTCATCGAGTCGCGCTTGGTTGGCGGCCGAAACGGTCAGCGCCACTCCCACGGAAAGATTGGGGAAATGAGGTTTCAGTTTCTTGAGAGCCTCCAGGGTCTCGACGGCCCGTTCGAAACTCTTGGGATTCTGGCGTATCTGGTTGTGGATCTCCTCCGGGCCGTCAAGCGAAACACCCGTGCAGACTCGCGCCCGCCGGACCTTCTCGAGCAGGCTGGTGGCGCGGCTGACCGTCCGATCCACCAACAGACCGTTGGAGGGGATCTGGATGTTGCGAACGTGCGAGTTCTTCTCGAAGGCTTGGGCGATCTCGGGCAGGTCGGGGCGCAGGTAGGGCTCGCCGCCGGTCAGGGAGAGCGAGAGCAGATTGGGAAGGCTTCGGCTGATTCTCTCGATTTCGTCCAGCCCCAGCTCGTCCTTCGGCTTGTTGAGTTCCTCCCAATAGAAACAGTGAGTGCAGAGCAGGTTGCACTTGGAAGTGACGAAGAAGATCAGATTGACGGGCAGGCCGCCTTTCATGAACAGGCGGCTGGCAATGCCAAGATCTCTACCCAGGGCGGTGGCCATGCCTTCAGCATGGTAGCACGGAGGCCTCCCTACCGCGGACATTTTGCGTGCGCTGAAAGAAAGGGACTCGAGGCCCAGCCCTGGAAGTCCGCGCTACGAGCGTACCCGAAGATCGAGCCGTAGAAGGCATCTGAACGGTTTGGCCGTTTTGCCCGACAGAAAAGGGTCGATTCGCGTTAAAATAACGGAGATTACGCCGTCAAACGGAAGAACTCCGTGGGGCTTTCTCAGCGTTGGAGCCCTCGGGCATTCGGCCCGCGCTGATTTGGCCGCCGCGGATTGACATTGAAAGAAGCCCAAGAATGGAACCAAGAGAAGACGAACTAAACGAGCTGATCGAACGAGGAAAGATCCAAGGGTACATCAGCTCGCAAGAACTGAAAGCCGCGCTTTCACCCGATGCCTCCGCGCAAGAGAAAGAGGAGGCATTGATGATCCTGGAGGAGTCGGGAGTCGACGTCGTCGAGGTCGACAGCCCGGACGACGAAGATGATTCTCCCCAGACCGAACCCACTCCCGAGGTCAGGCACACCGAGGGACCGCAGGAGAGCGCCGATCCGGTTCGCCTTTATCTCAAGGAAATGGGCCGCGTTCCGCTTCTGACCCGAGAGGGGGAAGTTGCAATCGCCAAGCGAATCGAAAAAGCGCAGATCCAGGTTCTCAAGGCGTTGGGGCGCTCGCCCTTGGTGGTGGCCGACATCCTGAGTTACGCCGAGCCCCTGGCCACCGGCAACTTGGCCCTCAAGAACTTCGTCAACATCAAGGTGGCCGAACAGACTCCCGAGACCTTGGCCGACCGGCTCGACGAAGTCTTGGTGATCCTGGGCAAGATGGAGCGGCTTCAGCAGGAATCGATGTCGCTGCGCGGACAGCTCAACCGTGCCGAGCCGGGTAGCACCAAGCACCGAGGCGTTCTCTCCAAGTTGGCCCGCCGACGGATTCCGATGGTGCGTCACGTTCAGGAACTCGACTTGAACATGGTCGTGCGGGAGAGGCTTGTGGCCCGCCTCAAGGACGAGGTATCGCGAGTCGCCCGTCTGCAGCGCGATGTGAAGAGGCTGCGCAATTACCGGGGCGGCTCCACCAAGGAGAGGGCCGTCAACAAAGAGCGCCTCAAATTGCTCGAGGAGGAGCTGGAAGAATTCACCTCTCGCTATCAGGTGACTCCGGTTCAGCTCAAACGAACTTTGGCGGCCGTCAAGGAAGCCGAGCTGGAAGGCGACATTGCCAAGAAGGAGCTGGTCGAAGCCAACCTTCGGCTGGTGGTGTCGATTGCCAAGAAGTACACCAAGCGCGGACTCCACTTTCTGGACTTGATCCAGGAGGGGAACACCGGCTTGATGCGAGCCGTGGAGAAATTCGAGTACCGCCGAGGATACAAATTTTCGACCTACGCACACTGGTGGATTCGGCAGGCCATCACCCGCGCCATCGCCGATCAGGCGCGGACCATCCGCGTCCCGGTCCATATGATCGAGACCATCAACAAACTGCTGCGGACCTCCGCCGAGCTGGTTCAGGACAAGGGACGCGAGCCTACACCCGAAGAAATCGCGCGCAGGATGGAGATCTCGGTTTCCAAAGTCCGCAAGATCCTCAAAGTGGCGCAGCAGCCGATCTCTCTGGAAACGCCGATCGGCAAGGACGAGGACAGCCATCTGGGCGATTTCATCGCCGACTCGGGCGCCGTCTCTCCCGCCCAAGTGGCCATCAACATGAACCTCAAGGAGCAGACGGCCGCCGTCCTCGAAACGCTGACGCCGCGGGAAGAGGCTGTCATTCGGATGCGCTTCGGCATCGGTGACGGAACCGAAAAGACGCTGGAAGAGGTCGGCCGCAGATTCTCCGTCACCCGCGAGCGAATCCGCCAGATCGAGGCCAAAGCGCTGCGCAAGCTGCGCCAGACGTCGCTGACCCGAAAGACGGACGACGATCAGCCCGCGGGAAGATCGTAGAGTGGGTCTGTGGGTCTGTGGGTCTGTGGGTCTGTGGGTCTGTGGGTCTGTGGGTCTGTGGGTCTGTGGGTCTGTGGGTCCG
>JBFGHF010000038.1:0-12425 GCA_041578355.1 Acidobacteriota bacterium | reverse complement strand
GCCAAACGAATGTTGGAGGAGTCGGCAAGTGTCTTGGAGACTTCTCTGGAGAGCGGACTCTCGGGGCCGGGTCGTCTGCATGACTTGTTCGTCTCCGTGGATGCCGTGACACCGGGAGAGTACAAGAGCGGGGGCGCCGGGCTCGAGATTGATTACGGGTGGTTGGAGAGTCCTTTCGGCCGGTGTCTGTTGGGTGTGACCGACCGCGGGGTCTGCCACCTCTCCTTCCCGGGAGCCGAGGACCGGAAAGAGCATTTCGCCAGTCTGCGCCGGCGCTGGAAGCGAGCGGCGCTGAAGGAGAACGCCGACCGGGTCGAACCCTGGCTGGAGCGGGTCTTCTCGAGACCGGGCGAAGGTCCGCCCGTCCCCGTTCTGCTCAAGGGCACCAATTTTCAGCTCAAGGTGTGGAAGGCGCTCCTGGAGGTCCCGCCCGGTCGGTTGGTCTGCTACCAGGACATCGCGCGGCAGGTCTGCGCCAGCAGCGCCACCCGCGCCGTGGCCAACGCCGTGGGCGCCAACCCGGTGGCCTATCTCATCCCCTGCCATCGCGTAATCCGTAAGATGGGCGGTCTGGGGGGCTACCGTTGGGGCCTGGCGAGAAAAAGGGCCATGATCGGTTGGGAATCGGCGCGGCAGGACGTCGAGGCGGGGAATCGCCTGGCCGAAGTCGGGGTGTAGAGATGATGCGGAGTCCTTCGCCGAGCTTGTTGCTCCGTCAGGCTCCGCGTCAAAAGTCCTCGCCCCGATAGTAGCTGGTGAGCCTCACCAGCGTCGCCCCCCACCCTCCTCGCTCGGCAGGCGCGTCGCCGAAGCGCGCCACTCGGGGATGCGTCCGAAGCAACTTGCGGACGATCCGCCTCTGAATGCCCATTCCCCGCCCGTGGATAATCCGCACTTCTTCGAAGCCTCTCTTGGCCGCCTCCTCCAGGTATTCGTCGACCACGGAAGCCACGTCTCGAGGGGCGAAGGCGTGAAGATCGATGACGTCTTCGATGAGAAGTTCGACGGGGTCGTCGCCGATCTTGCCGTCTTTTTCCTCGGGAAGCTCGGGATGGGGGAGGGAAGGCGCAGCCGAGCCGGCGTTCGCCTTCCAGAGCAGAGCGACGATCACGACCAAGGCCAACCAGAACCAAATCGGCATGGCACTGCCGATTCTAGCTCAGGGCAGGTCAGTCGACGTAGCGACGGCCGCGATTCGGCCCCCGACTAGTCCGCGTCCGCGGTCAGCTGTTCCAGCCAGGTCTGAAAGTGGCGGCCGCCCAGGCCGTCGAATTCGACGAACTCGACTCCCATCCCGCGAGGCTGGAGAAAGCGGCGGTTCCAGCGGACCACGGCCCGGGCGCGCACGGTCGGCTCGCTGTCGGGGTCGAAGCTGGTGGCGAAAGCCAGATCGAGAACGGTCCCGGAACTGCAGGGTCGGTCCGTGGCGATGAACATCCCGCCCAAACTGGCGTCCTCGGCCAGGCCCTTCAAGTAGCGGGCGCACTGCTTGTCGACGGGCACGGGCGAGAAACCCACCTGGACGCCGACGGCGGTGCGCGGAAAGCGGCGCTGAGCGATCGGTAGTGCTAATCCCATGCTCTTCATATCGGACCGTTTGCCGGGCAGTTTAGCCAGGAAGTCGACGCTCGGAATGTGATCGCGGCAACCGATCGACCCTTGGGAGGCCTCGACTTGTTGTCAAAACAGAGGTCAGGGGAGGGCGTTTGGACCTCTTTGCGGGAGCGGCGACCGGTCCGCCCTGCGGCCGCGCCCGTTCCCCACCCCTGGATTCCCGCGCCTTCTGATAAAATCCTAGACTGCACGGGTGGGCCGTCGAAACGAATGTCCTCGAGCATGAGCGGAGCAGCGACTTTGAAATCAAAAACAGGGATTCTCGATCTTTCCATCCCTTCTCTCCTCCTGTTGTTTCTGATTCTTCCGGCGATAGTGACCGGCGTCTCGTTCGGGGCCTGGACGAATTGGCGAGGTCCCGGCTCCGACGGAGTCTCGGCGGAAACGGGGCTGATCGACACTTGGAGCGTGGCGGGAGAAAATCTGCTGTGGCGCGTGGACTTTCAGGGCCGTTCGACCCCGGTGGTCCTTCGGGGCCGGGTGTTCGTCATCGGCCGCGCCGGCGAGGGCGTTGACAAACAGGAACTGGTGGCCGCCTACGATGCGGCGACGGGACAATTGCTCTGGGAACGGCGCTTCAATGTCTTTCTCACCACCGTACCCTTTCCTCGCACCGGCTGGGCCAATCCGGTTGTCGATCCCGAAACCGGTTATGTCTATTTTCACGGTGTGGGCGGACTCTTCGTTTGCCTCGACTTCGACGGAAAAACAGTTTGGGAGCGGTCTTTGGCCGAGGAGTTGGGCCGTTATTCGGGATATGGAGGGCGCACCCACACGCCGGTCATCCATAAGGACATGGTGATACTGGGCTCGGTCAACACCGGGTGGGGCGAGCAACGACCGCCCCGTCACCGCTTCTTCGCCTTCGACAAGCGCAACGGCGAGATCATCTGGATCTCCACACCGGGCGGGGGACCCGAGGACTTGAACACCTACTCCACGCCGGTGATCACTCGGGTGAACGACCGGGATCTGCTGGTGGGAGGGAACGGCGACGGAGC
Source organism: Acidobacteriota bacterium (assembly GCA_041578355.1). Lineage (GTDB taxonomy): Bacteria > Acidobacteriota > UBA6911 > RPQK01 > JANQFM01 > JBFGHF01. The sequence continues at coordinate 9,810 of JBFGHF010000038.1, read as the reverse complement.
CGTCTACGCCATGGAAGCCGCCACCGGAAAGCCTGTCTGGAGCTTTCGTCTCAGCCAGCGGGGCCTCAACGCCTCGGTGGTGGCCGCCGGCGGTCGGGTCTATGCCTCGCACAGCGAAGAGAATCTCGACGGTGTCAGCATGGGGCGCGTCGTCTGCATCGACGCGACCGGCCAAGGAGACGTGACCTCGAGCCACGAGGTCTGGCGCTACGACCAGCTGGCGGCCGGCTTTTCCACTCCGGCTCTGCACGACGGACGTCTCTACGTGGTCGACAACTCGGCCAATCTCCATGTCCTCAACGCCCAAACGGGAGTCTTGATCTGGGAGACGAGTCTGGGCACGGTGGGCAAGGCCTCACCGGTGGTCGCCGACGGAAAACTCCTGGTGCCCGAACTCAACGGCGCGTTCCACATCTTTCGCATCGGAGCCGAGTCATACGAGTCGCTTTCCCTGGTGAAGATCAAGTTCGGAGACCGCTACGCCGAGATCTACGGCTCGCCTGCGGTCGCCTACGGACGGATCTATTTCGCCACCGAGGAAGGCCTCTATTGTCTGGGTCGTCGGCAGGCCACCGCGGAGACGGGCGATGGGGCCAACTCGGACGGTTCCGATTCGCCGCAGGCGACGGGGTCGCTCTCACACCTTCTGGCGGTGCCGGCCGAGATTCAAGTGACGGCAGGACAACCTCAAAGATTCCACGTGCGGGCACTCACCGCCGAGGGCGGGCGCGCCCCGTCCCCCCCAGTCGAGTGGAGTTTGGAAGGCTTGCCGGGCGAGATCGACGGGGAGGGGAACTACAGCTCCGGCAGCGTGGAGCGGGCTTGGGCGGGGCATGTGGTGGCCCGAGCCGGAGAGCTGGCCGCCAAGGCCAGGGTCCGCGTCTATCCGACACTGCCCTGGAGCCAGGATTTCAATTCGGTCGAGCCAGGCACCTACCCCGCCGAATGGATCGGAGCGTCGGGGAAGTTCGAGGTGGTGACGCTGGAGGACGGCAATCGAGTCTTGGAGAAAGTCCGCATCGCCCGCGGGATTCAGAGGTCCTACGTCTACATCGGCCCGCCCACCATGAGCGGCTACCAAATCGAAGCCGACCTGAAGGCTATCTCCCACCCGCGTCGCATACCCGACATGGGTCTGATCGCCAACCGATACATCGTGGTGCTGGAGGGCAACTACCAGAAGCTCAGTGTTCATTCCTGGGCCTCCGAGAAACGGATGTATCAGTCGGTCGATTTCCCCTGGGAAAAAGGCGTTTGGTATCGAATGAAGATGAGAGTCGACTTGGACGACCAAGGCAAAGCAGTCATCCGTGCCAAGGTGTGGGCGCGCGACGACGCCGAGCCGGATGACTGGAGCCTGAAGGCGGAAGATCCTCACGGCAACGCCCAAGGCAGTCCGGGGATTTACGGACAGTCCTACGCGGACATCCACTACGACAACTTGAAAGTTGCGAGCACCCCATGAAAATCAATCTTGTTTCCATTATCAGCCTTGCAGTTCTCTTGATCTTCGCCTCGGCCATGCTGGCCGCGGTCGCCAACGACGTCGTGGTGATCGGAATGTTCGGCGGCACGCCGTCGCGCAACATGGTTTCGGCCGCCACGGGACTGCCAGACATTTGGAACGTCGCGACGGGCGAGAACGTCAGATGGTCGGCGGCCCTGGGGTCGCAGACTTACGCCGGTCCGGTGTTGGCCGGCGATCTGGTCTACGTGGGCACCAACAACGAGGCACTGCGAAACCCCAAGCTCAGCGGGGATCGCGGAAACGTGATGGCTTTCCGCAAGAGCGACGGGGCACTGCTCTGGCAGTCGGCCCATCCCAAGCTGCCCGCCGGGCGGGTCAACGACTGGCCTCTGCAAGGCGTCTGCTCCACGCCCTACATCGAGGGTGACCGTCTCTACTACATCTCCAACCGCGCCGAACTGGTTGCCGCCGATACCATGGGTTTTCACGACGGCGAAAACGACGGGCCGTTCCAGGGCGAGGAACAGACCAGCACGCTGGACGCCGACTTCGTTTGTAAGCTCGACATGATGGAGGAGCTGGACGTCTTTCCCCACAACCTGGCGGCCAGTTCGCCTCTGGTTGTGGGAGATCTGGTGTTCACCGTGACCAGCAACGGGGTCGACGAGGATCACATCACCTTGCCCTCCCCCTTCGCACCCAGTTTCATCGCCGTCAACAAGAAAACCGGTGAACTGGTGTGGGAAAGCAATCTACCCGGCGACAAGGTTCTTCACGGACAGTGGTCCAACCCCGCCTACGGCGTGATCAAGGGCAAGCCGCAAGTGATCTTCCCGGGCGGCGACGGCTGGCTCTATTCCTTCGAACCGAAAACCGGCAAGCTGATCTGGAAGTTCGACTGCAATCCCAAGGATTCGGTCTGGTTGCTGGGCGGCGCCGGGACGCGCAACAACCTGATCGCCACGCCGGTCATTCATGACGACAAAGTCTATATCGGTGTCGGACAGGACCCCGAGCACGGAGAGGGAATCGGCCACCTCTATGCCATCGACGCCACCGGTGAAGGGGACATCACGGAATCCGGCGTGGTTTGGCACCGCGGCGGGGAAGACTTTCACCGCACCATCTCCACGGTCGCCATCCACGAGGGTCTCGTCTACGCCGCCGATCTGAGCGGATTCCTCTACGCCCTGGACGCCAAGACCGGCCAGCACCACTGGACCTATGACGCCTACGCCGCCATTTGGGGATCTCCCTTCGTCGCCGACGGCAAGATCTATCTCGGAGACGAGGACGGCGACGTGGCCATTCTCAAGGTCGGCAAGGAAATGAAAGTCCTGGCCGAGCTAAACATGGGGAGTGCCGTCTACACGACCCCCATCGCCCACGATGGCGTGCTCTATATCGCCAGCCGGAATCGGCTCTTCGCCATCGCGAAATAGCCCCGTGTGACGAAAACCCAAAGCCGATCGGGATGCAAATGGATGTTGTCACGCCTGCCCTGCGGGAAAGAGTAACCAAGGCGCGCCGCCGACTCGACGCCCACGTGCGCGAGATCGTCGACTGGCACTTCGATCCCAAGACCGGCTGCGAGTTCTGGCTCGATTTCGCCCAAGAGAAAGGCGTCGACCCAAGGCGCGAGATCCGGTCCTTCGAGGATCTCAAGATACTGGGCAACTTCCAGGACGAACGGCTGCGGGGAGGCCCGGTGCGTCGCTGGCTGCCGCGCGGGTTGGCGGGTCAACCCGTGACCGTCTTCGAAACCGGCGGGTCCACCGGAATTCCCAAGAGCAGAATCAACATCAGCGATTACAAGGTCGATTACGAGCAGTTCAGCGAGTCGCTTTCCGAGGAAGGCTTTCCCAAAGGCGCGGACTGGTTGATGCTGGGGCCGACCGGGCCGCGACGGCTGCGTCTGGCGCTAGAACATCTCGCGCAGCACCGCGGCGGAATCTGCTTCATGGTCGACCTCGACCCTCGCTGGGTGAACAAGTTGATCAAGAAGGGCCGTCTTCAGGACCTGGAGAGCTACAAGGGCCACGTGGTCGATCAAGCCCTCAAGATCCTCCGGGGACATCCCAACATCCAGTGTCTGTTTTCGACTCCCAAGTTGCTCGAGTCCCTTTGCGAGAAGGTCTCGCTGCCCAAACTCGGCATTCGCGGCATTTTTTGCGGCGGCACCGAGATGAACGCTGAGTTCCATCGGCAGGCTCGGGAAGAACTGGTGCCGGGAATCGAGTTCGTTCCGACCTATGGAAACACCTTGATGGGATTGGCCTGCCATAAACCGTTCGACGGCACAGACTACTCCATCACCTACTACCCTCCGCTGCCCCGGGCCGTTTTTGAAATCGTCGATCCCGACAACACAGACGAATTGGTCGACTACGGCCGAACGGGCCGCGTGCTGCTGACCACTTTGACCCGGGAGTTTTTCATGCCGCGATTCAAGGAGAGGGACGAGGGGGAACGGGCCCGGCCGATCGAACTCTATCCTTGGGACGGTGTGGAGAATCTCCGCCTCTTCAGCCGGTTCCAGGATTCGGTCGTGGTCGGAGTCTACTGATGACGGCTCCTCAGGCAGGGAGCCCGGATCCGCAAAAGGAACCTTTCCCGACTTCCCGCGTGACTGAGAACGTGAACGGCCGGTTGTTTTTTCGCCAATGTCCCCCTTCGCAACGGGAGATCGCCGGTTTCGAAGCCGATCTGGGCTACCGCTTGATCTTCTCCCCTGGCGCCCTCCGGCAAGTCGGGGAGGCGGCGATCGAATTGGGAAGTCGGCGGGTTCTTTTGGTGAGCGATCGCGGCGTCAAAGAGGCAGGCCACGTGGAGAGTGCCCTCGGGTCCCTTGGGGAAGCCGGCTTGCAGACGTTCGTGTTCGACCGAGCCGAAGAGAACCCCACTTCGATGCAGATCGTAGCGGCAGCCGACCGGGCGAGCGGTTTCGCGCCCGACTTGATCATCGGATTGGGCGGCGGCAGCGCCATGGATTGCGCCAAGGGTGTCAACTTTGTGCTCACCAACGGCGGGCGAATGGAAGACTATTGGGGCTTTGCAAAAGCCTCTCGGCCTCTGCTGCCGTCGATCGGCGTCCCCACCACCGCGGGCACGGGAAGCGAGGCGCAGTCGTATGCCGTGATCACTCAGGACGAAACCGGCAGAAAAATGGCCTGCGGCGATCGCCAGGCCCGTTTCCGAACCGTGATTCTCGATCCGGACCTGATCGCAACGGCGCCCCGGCACGTCCGCGCGCTGGCCGCCGTGGATGCGCTCTCGCATGCCGTCGAGAGCCATGTTTCAGGTAAGGCCACGCCGATTTCACGAATCTACAGCAGGCAAGCCTGGCTCTGGATCGAGGCCAATCTGGAGGTTTTCCTGGGCGATGGCGAAAGCGGGCAGGCGCGAGCCTGCATGCTTCTGGCCGCCCATTTGGCCGGCCTCGCCATCGAGAATTCGATGTTGGGAGCCGCCCACGCCTGCGCCAATCCGCTGACCGCCCGTTTCGCCGTCAGCCACGGAGCAGCGGTCGGGCTGATGCTCCCGCATGTGGTGCGTTTCAATCGGAGTGCGGCCCAAGAGGGCTACAGCGACTTGCGACGGGTCGTCGAAGGTAGATGCGAGAATAACCTTGCGGACGGCGAATGGCTCGCCGAGCGAATCGCCGGGATGTTGCGAACGGCTGAATTGCCCCAGCGATTGAGGGACCACTCGGTATCTCCTGGGGATTTTCCCGAGTTGGCTCGGTTGGCTGTCGAGGAATGGACGGGCAGGTTCAATCCGAGGAAGATCGAAAAAGATGATTTTGAGAGGCTCTATTCGGATGCTTTCTAGGACGATGCGCACGGTTCTTCTTTTGACGGGTGTCTCGCTCGCCCTGCTGGTCGTCACCCTGGGGCGCGATTCGGCGGCGAAAGACGCCTGGCCCATGTTCCGCGGGAACCCCCAACAGACCGGCGTCTCCGATTCGCTGATGGTCGACGAGCCGAGTCTGCTCTGGACGTTCGAAGTCGAGGAGGGGTTCGAAGCCACGGCGGCCATCCTCGATTCCACCGTCTTCGTGGGTGGACTCGACGGCCACTTTTACGCCCTGGAGCTGGGGAGCGGACGTGAAAAAGGGCGTTTCAAGGCCGAGGACGAGATCAAATCTTCTCCCGCCGTCGTCGACGGCACCGTTTTCTTTGGAGACGAAATGGGCAATTTCTACGCCCTCGAAGCGGCCGGCCTGAAGCTGAAATGGAAGTTCCAGGCCGACTCGTCCGTGACATCCTCTCCCAATGTCTCCCGGGATAAGGTCTTCTTCGGCTCTTACGACAACTCGGTCTACGCCCTCAACCGGTCGGACGGTTCCGTGGCTTGGCGGGTGGAGACCGGAGGGTATGTTCACGGCAGCCCGGCGCTGGTGGGGGACGACGTCGCGGTGGCCGGCTGCGACGGTTCGCTGTGGCTGCTTCGCCAATTGGATGGAGAGCGTAGAACAGTGGAGTTGGCCGCCTACGTGGGAGGAAGTCCAGCGGTTCTCGGGAACAGGCTTTTTGTGGGTACTTTCGAGAACGAGGTCCTGGGAGTCGACTTGGGAAAGCGAAGCATCCTGTGGCGCTATCGGCATCCCCAGCGTCAGTTCCCCTTCTACTCGTCGCCCGCCGTCACTTCGAACCGCTTGTTCATCGGCGGTCGCGACAAGCTGCTCCACGCTCTCGATCTGGAGACCGGCAAGGCCGAATGGACGTTCGAGGCGCGGGCCCGTGTGGATTCGTCTCCGGTTGTCGCCGGCAGCCGGGTCTACTTCGCCGACAAGAGCGGCGTGGTTTACGGACTCGATCGGCAGTCGGGGAAGGTGAATTGGCGATTCGATACGACGGGAGCCATCGTGGCTTCCCCCAGCCTGGCCGGCGGGAGGTTGGTGATCGGGTCTCTGGATGGCATACTCTATGCCTTCGGTGAAAATAACTGACGGGGGTTCATGGAGTCGCTCGGACAGGGAAAGAACGATCGTGAGACGAAGATCTTGGCCAGATTCCCAAACATGAATTGGCGGCGGCTCCGAGCCTCGGCCGGCGTCACTGCGCTTCTCTTGGCGCTCCCGGTGTTGTCAGCCCAGGCCCAAACCGACCAGGAGACTCGGAACGAAACGAAAGAATCCGCCGAACAAACGCAAGAGCCTGAGGAGACGCAGGCGGACCCGGCTCAATCCGGGCGTCGCTTTGTCGTGACCGTAGAGGATCGCCTTCCTCTGATAGCGGAGGAGAGTTCACTGGCATCCAAGTTCAGGCTCGACCTCAAGGAAACACCGGCCAGCGTTTCGGTGGTGCCGCGCTCGCTCTTCTCCAGTCAGAACGCGATCACAGTAAGCGAGGCACTGGTCAACGTACCCGGAGTCAACATCCAAACCGGGTTCGGCGTCCACGACCTGTTCTTTGTTCGCGGCTTCGACTCGCTTTCCAGCAGCTTGATCCTCACCGACGGCGCCGCCGAACCGGAAGCCACCTTCTACAACCTCTACAACGTGGAGAACGTCGAGGTTCTGCGGGGCCCGGCGGCCTTCCTCTACGGAGGGAACACTATTTCCGGGACGGTCAACCTGACTCGCAAGCAGCCCCGTTTCACCCCTTTTTGGCAGGCAGCCGGAACCGTCGGGATGTTCGAGACGTTCCGCGGGCAGTTCGATTGGAATCGAGGCCGGGCCGACGGGTCGAAAGCCTTCCGGATCAACGCTATGGGCCATCGCTCGGGAGGTTACCGAAACGATCGCGACAACCACCAGTTCGCGGTCAACCCGGCTTTCACCTGGCGACTCGACGAGCGCTCGCTGTTGACCGCCAATTTCGAATTCGTCACCAACAGCTACGCACCCGACGCCGGTGTGCCGGTGATCGGCGATCAGCTGCCGGACGTGGACCGAAAGAACTCCTACGCATCGCCTTTCGACACATCCGACCAGAACCTCTACCGTTTCCGGGTCGATTGGGAATCGCGCCTCAGCGATCGGACGTCACTGCGCAGCAAGTTCTATTACACGAGCCTGAACTGGGATAGCCAAGGGACCCTTCTGGCAGGAGTGTTTCCTAATTTTCAGGATGATTTCACGATCGTTCGAGTACTCAACCTTCTCGACAATCGCCAGAATCTGCTGGGAAACCAGCTGGAGGCAATCTTCGACCTTCGGACGGGCTTTCTTCGTCATCATTTTCTGGCGGGCGTCGAGGTGAGCCGCCTGGGTGACGACTTCGAGCTTTTCGTGGCCCGGCTCCCTTTCATCGACGTTTTCAATCCGATTGAGACGGCCGAGGTTCCTTTGGAGCTGATTCCGAGCCAGTTTCGTTTCGGTGATACCCGCTCGCTGGTGATCGCGCCCTATCTGCTCGACCGGATCTCTTTGGGCGAACGGGTCCACCTCTTCCGGGGGGGACGGCTGGACCGGATCGACTTCCGAGACGGGATCACGGGGGACGAAAGCACTCGGAATCGATTCAGTCCGCAGCTGGGAGCCCTGGTCGAGCCGCTGGACAACCTGGCGGTTTACGCCAGTGCCGGAAGGGCTTTTTCGCCTCCTTCGACGCTCGTTGCGGGGGACCGGGAACCGGAAGAAAGTCAACAGCTCGAGCTGGGCGTCAAAATGAACTTCTTCCAAGAGAAGCTCCAAGCCAACGTGGCGGCTTACGTCCTGGAAAAGGACCACATCGCCATACCCGACAACGGAGTCCTTCGGCGCCTGGGGGACCAGCGCTCGCGCGGCGGGGAAGTCGAGTTGAGTTGGCAGGCCACCCCCTTCTGGCACTTTTTCGCCAACTACGCCTACAACGACTCGGAGCTGACGCGTTTTGCCGAACAGATCTTCTTTCCGCTACCCAGCGTCGTCGATCTGTCCGGCAACCGGGCGCCCTTCGCTCCCCGTCATATCGTCGGGTTCTGGACGCTCAAGGACTTCGCCAATGGCTTCGGGGTGGGCGGAGGGGCACGCTATGTGAGCCGGCAATTCATCGCTCCCAACAATCAATTCGACATCGATTCGTATTCTCTGTTCGACGCGATGCTCTCCTATCGATTCGAGCGCTTTCGGGTGGGTATCCACCTGAAGAACCTGAGTAATCGGGAGTATGAGATGAGGGGCTTCGGGGCCAATTCCGTGATTCCCGCCGATCCGTTTTCCGTCGCCGGGACGATCGAATTCGTCCGCTGAGGGGAGTGAAAACGATGACACGGCAAAGCGGCGAATCGGCTCTCACGGCGGCGAGGTTGTGAGTTTGGGCTCCGTACACCCAAGACCGAACAGGGCTCGGCGCGTCGTTCTCGTCCTGCTGGGTTTGCTCTATCTGCTTCACAACGACTTTTGGAATTGGGGGCAGCCCGAACTGGTTTGGGGTGTCCCTTCCGGCTTGCTCTATCACCTGGGCCTTTGCGTGCTGGCTTCGCTGCTCTTCTGGTTGCTGATCCGAGTGGGCTGGCCCAAGCAACTCGAAACCGACTCGCGGGACGAATCGCAGTGACCCTGTTCATCGTCGCTCTCTACTTCGCCCTCGTCTTGCTGATAGGGGCGCTCAGCCACCGCCTCTTTCGAGGCACCGGAGAGGATTACTTCCTCGCCACGCGTAATATCGGGTCGTTCATCCTTCTCATGTCGCTCTTCGGGACGCACATGACGGCCTTCGCCCTGCTGGGAGCCTCGGGCGAGGCCTATCAGCGGGGTATCGGAGTCTTCGCGCTGATGGCGTCTTCTTCGGCGATTGTGGTTCCGGCGCTTTTCTTCTTCCTGGGCGTCCGCATGTGGTGGGTGGCCAAGGTCAACGGCTACATGACCCAGATCCAGTTCTTCCGCCAGCGTTGGGAATCGGAGGGATTGGGCCTGGCCATCTTCGTGGTGGTGGCAGCCTTGTTGATCCCCTACCTGCTGATCGGCGTCATGGGCGGAGGGATCATTCTGACCGAAATCACCGAAGGAGACGTCCCGGAATGGGTGGGCGGGCTCGCCGTCTGCCTGGTCGTCATGGTTTACGTCACCTACGGCGGAATGCGCGGTACGGCCTGGGTCAACACCTTCGAGACAATCCTTTTCATGACCTTGGGTGCGGTCACCTTCGTGGTGGTGGTGCGCAAGGTCGGGGGGCTCGAGACAGGGCTTTCGCGGGTTGCCGAGGGATGGCCGGAATTGCTTTCGACGGGTCCCGCCATTTCTCCGTTGACACTGCTGACCTACACGCTGATTCCACTCTCGGTCGGGATGTTCCCGCACATCTTCATGCATTGGCTCACGGCCAAGAGTGCAAGCACCTTCCGGGCTGCGATCGTCTTCTACCCGCTGTGCGTGGCCGTGGTCTGGTTTCCGACGGTCCTGTTGGGGGTGCTGG
>JBFGHF010000037.1:0-12443 GCA_041578355.1 Acidobacteriota bacterium | reverse complement strand
CCCACTGGGAGGATACGGCGAGGGCCCTGGAGCCTTCTCTGAGTTCCTCCATTCGGCGCCTTTGATCCAGATCGCCGCCCGCGAACTCGAGAAGGCCTGTCCATTGACTCGTCCAGGTTCCCGCGCTCGATTCGAGGGTTGACTCCGGCGAAGAAAAGCCGTCCCAGGGTGACCGGCCGAGGTCGTCGGCCCAACGTACTTGGAAGGCGTCCTCCACCCGCTTGAGGGGCGCCCAGCCCACCGTCGTCCCTTGTCGTACCAGGGCCCACGAGTTGAAAAGGCGGAGAATCTCAACTGGCTGATCACGATCCAGAAAACCGACCCGGAAGGAAAGGCGTGTCGGCTCGGCGAAAACCCTCACCTCGTCACTATTGGCGCGAACAGAGGAGAAGGCCGCCGCCAGAACGACGGCTACGGCAGTTCTCTTTATCGCAGAGCCAGCCATAGTGCCTCTCAACCTCCCTTTAACAGATGCAGGACTGCGAAAAAAGGCGCAGCCCAACTTGCCCGATTTGGCTTGCCAAGCGAGCCGGAAGCTGAGACCGGCACAGCCCGGCCGTTCTACTCGAGAAAGCGCAGCACGCTGTCTCGCTGGGCCAGGGCGTCGTGATAGCCCAGCTCCATGAGGCGCTCGATGTAGGGCCGCTCGAAAAGCAGATAGCTGAGGAAATCGGGGCTGGAAGAGCGGTTGGCCCCCAGTCCACGGACGAGCAGCCGCAGCGGACGAGGCAATTCGATATCCAGTCCGGCCGACATCTTGCCCAAGTCGCGCGAGGGCCTGAGCATCAGCAGCGGAATCGGCCGCAGGCCTTCCGGATGTTTCACGCCTTCGGGAAGCAATTCGAGAGTGGTGTTCATGCGCCGCAGGCGCTCGGAATCGGTTTCCAGGGAATCGAGGAAAATTGCGTTGAGCAGCATCCCGCCGACTTGTGCGGGAGGGGGGTAACCGACGACCTGGCGGGCCGTTTCCTCCTCGGGGGTCCGGGCATAGCGGATGGAAATCGCCAGCAACCGGTCCGCACCCAGATGGATGGACGGGGCTAAAGGAGCCGGTTGACGAATCCCGCCGTCACCGTAAAAGTCCCCGTCGATCTGGATGGCAGGGAAGATGAGCGGCAGAGCGGCCGAAGCCATCACGTGCTCGACGTTGATTCTCGTCTGGACGCTGCGCCGACCGTAGCGTCGCCAATCGGCCAATCCCGGAACTCCCTGCACAAATGTGAAGGTCAAGCCGTTGCTGTAGCTGGTTGCCGAGATAGCCAGGGCTCTCAAGCGGCCGCTTTCGATATTCCGGCCGATCTGGTCGAAATCCGCTTGGCGACTGAGGAATTCCCGCAGAGGTTGAGTTTCCAAAAGGCCGCGAATTCGGATTCGCCCACCGTACCTTCCGGTCGCCAGCAGCCAGAGCCAGCGGGCCGCGTTCGAGGCAATAAAGGTCGATTCGATTCGGAAGACCTGCTCGATTGTCAGTTTGCGCCAGGCCTCTTGGAGATCCAGCGCGTTTTCCTTCATTGGTCCCGGGTGGCAGGCCAGGTGGCAGGCGTTGATCGCGCCGGCGGAAACTCCGCTGACGATGGGCGCTTGCAGATCACCAGCCGTGATCTCGGCGAGGGCCTGCAGAGTGCCCGCTTGATAGGCGGCCCGAGCTCCCCCGCCCGAGAGGACGAGCCCGAGTTTGGGACCATTGTCGATCTCTGCGGCCGAGTCGTTCGCGTCTTGCACCATGGGCAACCAGTATCATAGTGGCCCGGTGTGGCAATGTCGTCTATAGGTTCGACCAGTGCCGGCGAGTGACATGCGGTCCTCGGCCAGACGGTTTGGGGAGCTTGAAAAGCGCAGGGGCGGAGACGCCGCATTGAAGGTTGCATCTTTTTCTCCAGGCGGGTGAGATCGGATTCTGTATGGGAAAGCTCCTTCACCAACTCTTGGCCAGGACGGCCGACAAGCATCCCGAGCGCCCGGCTGTGGAGGTCGCTGGCAGCCGCTTGGGCTATGCGGAGCTGAGCGGGTTGTCCGACCGGTTGGCGATTCTGCTGGCCGAGCAAGGCGTGGGACGCGGCGACCGGGTGGGAATCCACCTCCCCAAGTCAAGCGAGATGATCGTCTCCCTGTTCGGCGTGCACAAGGCCGGGGCAGCCTATGTCCCCCTCGATCCTCGCTCCCCGTTGACGCGGATGCGCACTATCGCCGAGGACTGCGGCCTGGCCGCGTTGATCACTGACGCTCGGGGCTGGGCCGCCCTCGAAGCTGACGCCGGGAATGGACCGTTGGCGTCCGCGGTGATCGTTCATGGCGAGACGACGTCGGAGCGGTCGGGCCAAAGGAGAGCACCGATCCCCTGGGCCACGCTTGACGATGTGTCCGGCCCGCCACCGGAAAATTCAGCGACCGCGGACGATCTGGCCTACATTCTCTACACTTCGGGATCGACCGGCCGGCCCAAGGGAGTCATGACCAGCCACGGAGCGTCCCGGGCCTTTGTCGACTGGGCGACCGATTACTTCGCCCTGCGTCCTGAAGATCGTCTCTCCAACCACGCTCCCCTGCATTTCGATCTCTCGGTGTTCGACATCTTCGCCGCGGTCAAAGCGGGCGCCTGTCTCCTCCCGGTACCGGAGGAGGCTTCGATCTTTCCGCTCGAGCTGGCCACCTTCATCGAGACCCAGCGCATCAGCGTGTGGTACTCGGTCCCTTCCGTCCTCTGTCGGCTGGTGCTCTTCGGGGCGCTCGAGCTAAGGCCCTGTCAGAATCTCGAGAAGGTGCTCTTCGCCGGAGAAGTATTTCCGCTCAAGCATCTGGTCCGGCTGCAAAGACTCCTGCCCGAAGCTCGCCACTTCAACCTCTACGGTCCGACCGAGACCAACGTGTGCACCTGTTATGAGGTGCCGAAACTGTCGGGGGAAGATGAAGGGCCGCTGCCCATCGGCAGAGCCAGTTCGGGTGACGAGGTGTGGGTTGAAAAGGAGGGTGTGCGGGTCCCCCCCGGCGAGCCCGGCGAGATTCTGGTCAGCGGCCCCTCGCTGATGTCGGGCTATTGGAACCGACCGGAATTGACGGCTCGCGCCTTTGTGCAGCGCCGGGGGGGCGACAGGGCGCTCCGCCGGGCCTACCCGACGGGCGACAGAGGGCTGCTCCGCAAGGACGGCGAACTGGTTTTTCTGGGCCGTCTCGACGACATGATCAAGAGCCGCGGTTTTCGCATCGAGCCGGGTGAAGTCGAGGCGGCTCTGCAAAAGAGTCCGGCGGTCGCGGAAGCCTGTGTGGTTGCCGTGCCGGATGAACTGTCGGGAGGTTCGCTGGCTGCCTTCGTGGTGGTCGAGGCGGGCCGCTCCACGGACGCCGCAGAGCTGCGTCGCCATTGCTCTCGTTACCTGCCGGGCTATATGGTCCCTTCCCGTTTCGATCTCATCGACGCCCTACCCCGCACCAGGACGGGGAAGGTCGACCGCAAAGAGCTGGGGAGGCGCCTGGGCTGAGCCCCGCGACCCCGAAGTGATGGGCGAAGTGGTATCGGGACTGCCGCCCTGACAGGACCAGGGGATTTTTAGGGTCCGGCTCGAGTCTCGCGAACGGCGCAAGCTTCGGCTTGTCGCGCTCCAAGAGGGTCATTCCCCGCTGCTTCTTCCACTTCGTATCCACTCCAAAAGGGTCCGCTGAATCTCCGAATCGGGTTCGAAGCGTTTCCCCCCCGGATGGGTGTCGGGGGTAGAGGGGTTGCGCGGGTCGGGTGGTTCGGGCTTGGTCGGTTTGTGCAGCAGCAGGCTCTCTTGCGGATTCTGCAGGTCGATCACGCGGAGCAGCGAACGGTAATAGAACTTCTTCAGTTCCTCGGGATCGGTGGATTCGTCGGGCACGGGCAGCCGCAGGACGGTGCGGCTCTTGTGACAATCGATGCAGGCCATCGCGTCCCCGCCGAGTTTCTGCAGAATGGGGAGCACTTGCGTGGAAAACCGCTCATAGTCGGGAAGCGGCAACTCGGGGTCGGTCGATTCGGCGCGAGCCCAAGCCTCGGCCAATGCGGCTTTGCTTTTGAGAGCGGGGTTGGCGCTCACGATCTCCCGAGCCGTGGCCGAGAGCTCGCTGTCCTCGTCGACCAAGGCTTCGCTCAGCAACGAGACCACCCGCAGGTCCTCGAGCAGATCCGGGCTTCGCTCGGCCACTTCGAGAAGGAGCCGCTTTCGGGTCGGGTCGGAACCGAGGAAGGAATTGTCGAAACGGCGCCTGACGATCGGTGAAGCTGTCAGCAGGGAGTCGTTGCGAAAGCAGAGCTCGAAGACGGCTTTGAGCAGGCCCTGGTCGGAAGAACGCAGGGCGCGGAAAAGCGAGCGCTGGACGTTCCGATCCTCGAATAGTTCCGGGTGTCGGCCCAGCGCCAGGATATTCTCTGGTCCCGCGTCCGGCGCCAGCACCGCTTCCCGCACCTGCTCAAGGGTCTCCTGCCCGCCCTGGAGCATCACGAAACCGAACAGCAGTACCAAACCAACCACAGCCAGAAAGGCTCTCCCGAAAACCATCGCCATCTCCGTGCCCTCTGTGTGCTCTGTGGTGAAACTCCCCTACTCCGCCAGCTCTCGCACCCTGAGATTCCGGTACCACACTTCTTCCCCGTGATGCTGTAGAGCGAGGTGTCCGCTGCGGTTCTTGGCGAAGCGAGGTAATTCTGCGAACTTGCTTTGGGCGATTTTCTCGGCCAATTCCGGGCTGTCCAGGTCGAACTCGATGACCTTGGCGCCGTTCAGCCAGTGCTGCACCTGAGTGCCGCGGACCACCAGGCGCGCCTCGTTGAACTCGCCGACCGGCTTGAGCTTCTTGTTTTCCGGTGCGATCAGAGCGTAGAGTGATCCGGCGGAGGTGAGAGGGTTGCTTCCGTCGCCGTGACCCTCGTCGTCGAGAACCTGCAACTCCGGCCCCGTCTGCCAGGCCCGGGGGAAGTCCTCGGTGACATTGAAGAAGATGCCGGAGTTGCCTGCTGGCGAAACCTTCCATTCGAGGGAAAACTCAAAATTGGTGTACTGCTTGCGGGTGACGATGTCGACTACGTCTCCGCCCGGAACGGTTTTGAGGGCGGCGCCATCCCGAACCCAACCCCCCTCGGGAAACTCGTCTCTCTGGTAGGCCCGCCAGGCGTCGGTGGAGCCGCCGTCGAAAAGCACTTCCCAATCGTCCATGGTTTCTCCTACTGCAGACTCCGGCTGATCCGGCTCTGCTCCTTGCGAATCCTCCGTCACGACGGACAGGGAACAGGCGGTGGCAAGCAGCAGCAGGCCCAGACCTGCAGCGAACGCGATCTTTTCCCAGCTTCTCGAAATCATCTTCTCCTCCTGCCCGAGCCGCGATTATAACCGGTTCAGTTGCCGGGGGTCACAAGTTCCATCCCGCCGCGACCCGCGTGATAAAGCGTCTCCTCAGGATGAGCGTTTCGCGAACGCCGGCTCCTCGGAGCGTCGCCGCCCCGCGCGCTTCGATTCAGGATGCGCAGTCCCGCCCAGCTCAAGCCAAGGTGATCCGGCCGGCCTCCCGCCGCTTGCTGACGACGCGTGGCTCAGTGAATGCACAACGGGCCGGGACGACGACAATTACCGGGCGGGAAAGTGGGTCCGTCCGGCTCGCCGCCGAGAGCCTAAACTTCGGCCGCCGTCGTCACATCCAACTCGGCTTCCAGGGCGTGGGCGGTTTGCAGCAGGCGCGTCTCTTCGAAGTGGGGCGCCAGCATTTGAAGACCGATCGGCAGACCGTCTTGATTGAGGCCGCAAGGAAGGCTGAGCCCCGGGATTCCGGCCAGGTTGGCGGTGACCGTGTAAACGTCCGACAGGTACATCTGCAGGGGGTCTCGGAGTTTCTCGCCGAGTCGGAAGGCGACGCTCGGGGTGGTGGGGCCCACCAGCAGGTCCACTCTGCTGAACGCCTTGTCGAAGTCTTCTTTGATCAGGCGCCTGACGCGGCCGGCTTGCAGGAAGTAGGCGTCGTAGTAACCCGAGCTGAGGGCGTAGGTCCCCAGCATGATGCGTCTTTTGACCTCCGAACCGAACCCCTGGGTTCGGGTTTTTCGGTAAAGTTCGGCCAGGTCGCCGGCGCTCTTGGCCCTGAAGCCGTAACGGACGCCGTCGTAGCGGGCCAGATTCGAACTGGCCTCCGCCGGGGCGACGATGTAATAGGCGGCGATGGCGTAACGGCTGTGAGGAAGCTCGACCTCGTCGATCGAGCAACCCAGTTGCTCGAGACGGTTCACGGCCGAACCTACGGCGTCGGCGATCTCCGGCTCCAGGGACGACTCCAGCCATTCTCGGACCACCCCGATCCGCAGTCCTTTCAGATCTCCTGTCAACGCCCCGGGATAGTCTTCGACGGGCTTTGGTGAAGTGGTGGAATCGGCCGGATCGTGACCCGCCAAGGCTTGCAGCAGACAAGCAGCGTCCCGCACATTGCGGGCGAAGGGACCGATCTGGTCGAGCGACGAGGCAAAAGCCACCAAGCCGTAACGGGAGACTCTGCCGTAGGTGGGCTTGATTCCGACCACGCCGCAGAAGGCCGCGGGCTGACGGATCGATCCTCCGGTGTCGGTGCCCAGCGATCCGGGGGCTTCCCGGGCGGCCACGCAGGCGGCCGATCCGCCGCTGGAACCGCCGGGAACGCGGTCCAGGCTCCATGGATTCCGGGTTGCGAAGTAGGCCGAGTTCTCGGTGCTGGAGCCCATGGCGAATTCATCGCAGTTGGTCTTTCCGAGCACGATGGCTCCGGCTTGTTGCAGTTTCTCAACCGCGGTGGCGCTGTAGGGGGGATGATAGCCTTCCAGGATCCTGGAGCCGCAGGTCGTCTCCAGTCCGCGGGTGACGAGCACGTCCTTGATGGCGATCGGAACACCGGCGAGCGGTCCCGGAGGCTCACCCTTGGCCAATGCGTCGTCGATCGAGGCGGCAGTCCTGAGGGCTCCTTTGCGATCGACTTTCAAGAAGGCGCGGATTTGAGGGTCCTTCTCCTCGATTCTGCTCAGAAAGGCCCCGCAGACTTCGGCGGCGGAGAGTTCGCGTTGGGCGATGGCGCGCTGGAGCTCGACGATGGTGAGTTTGCAGATCTCGTTCATGCTCGGTTGATTCCGGAAGACCGCAGGAAATGCGGAGGACCCAGAGAGACGCAGAGAAGAGGATCACTCGGCATCGATGACTCGAGGAACCTGAAATTGCCCGTCGCTCTTCTTGGGCGCTTCCGCCAGGGCTTCTTCGTTGCTCAAAGAGGGGCGGCGGACATCCTCACGCAGCGGCGTACCCGGTTCTTCTTCGAGGGGATGGGTAAGCGGATCGACCCCTGACGTCTTCACCTGCTGGAGTTGCTCGAAGTAGTTCAGGATCTGCTGAAACTGCGCCGAAAACTCCTCCAGCTCCCGGTCGTCGAACTCGAGGTGGGCCAAGGTTGCGATCTTCCTGACCTCGTCCTGGCTGATTTTCATTCTTCCCTCTTTTCTTCGGCCTCGCGATTACAGGCCCGCGTTTTTTACGTCTGCGAGAGACTGCCGCTGGGTTCGAAAAAAGCTCGGGCGGTTTCGCAATCGCGTGCGATCTGGGTTTTGAGCGCGTCCAGACCGGAGAACTTCTTCTCGTCGCGGATGCGCGCCAGGAAGTCCAAGGCGATCGGCTTTCCGTAAAGATCTTCCTGAAAGTCCAGAATATGGGTCTCCACAGTCGCCGACGGCGGCGGGCGTCGGTCCACGGTCGGCCGGAAGCCGATGTTGCTGACCGAAGGACGCGATTCTCCATTGACGTGGGCCATCGTCACATAGACGCCGTTGGCAGGGATCAGCTCGTTTTGCGGAGCTAAGTTGGCGGTGGGGAATCCCAACTGTCCGCCCAATCGTCGCCCGCGGACCACGGTCCCCCTGATTTGGTAGGGGCGACCCAGGAGAAGGGCGGCCTTCTCGGGATCCCCGCCCATCAAAAGACTTCGAATCTGGGTGCTGCTGACGCGTTCCCCTTCGTGGAGTACCGCCCCGGTTTCACGGACTTCGAAGCCGTATCTTTCGCCCAACTCCTGCAGTGTCGCGAAAGTTCCGCTGCGGCGGTGGCCGAACCTGAAGTTGCTCCCCACGTGGATCTCGCGAAAACCGTTGCGGTAAAGGATCCTTTCCGCAAACTCCTGGGGACTGTAGAGAGAAAGGCGCCGCGTGAAGGGGAGTTGCAGCATGATCTGAATGCCGATCTGATCGAGCAGTTCTTCTTTCTGCTCCCTCGTTTGCAGCAGTAGAGGCGCGTCTCCAGAAGAGATCACTTTCTGGGGATGGGGGTGGAAGGTGAGCAACATCGCGGTTCCGTCGAGCTGACGCGCCCGTTCCACCACGACACGCAGAATCGCTTGGTGTCCCAGATGCAAGCCGTCGAAGACTCCGATGGCGAGCACGGGGTGGGGCAGCCGCACTTCTGCCATCTCTTCCAGTCCGTCGATGGTGCGCAGGCGAAGTTGCGAATCAGGATCGGCGGACATGGCTTACTCCACCTCCCAGACCAAGCCGTCGTATGCGAGTTCGATGCCCGCCGGGAGACGCGCGTTGGCCTCCTCGTGTTCCACCTCGTGACACATATGGATCAGGTAGGTCTGCTCGGCGCCGATTCTCTGCGCGATCCGGGTCGCCTCGTCGAGGCTGAAGTGGGCCGGATGTGTGCTGTAGCGCAGCCCGTCCAGGGCCAGGAAACGGACTCCGGCCAACTTTTCCAGGCTCTCGTCGGGGATCTCGCTGACGTCGGTGACATAGGCGAAGTCGCCCACGCGGTAACCCAGGATGGGAAGTCGGCCATGCAGGACCTCGACGGGGACGAACTGCAGGTCGCCGATCTGAAAAGGTCCCTCGACCTTGTGAAGTTCCACCTGGGGAATGCCCGGATAAAGAGGCTCCTGAAAAAGATGGCGAAATGTGATTCGCACCTGTCGCAATGTCTCGGGATTGGCATAGACCGGAATCGCCTTGCGAGTCCATATGTTGAACGGATAGACATCGTCCAGGCCCAAGATGTGATCGACATGGGCGTGGGTGTAGACAACCGCGTCGAGTCGGTCGACGCCGTGACGAAGCATCTGGGTGCGGAAATCGACCGAAGTGTCGATCACGACGCTTACGTCGCTCTGGATGAGGGCCGAGCAGCGGAGCCGTCGGTTCTTAGGATTGTCCGAAGAACAGACCGCGCAGGGACAGCCGATGACGGGGATGCCCCGGGATGTCCCGGTGCCGAGGAAAGTGACCCGCATCAGAATTGGATCACTTTGTTTTCGGAGAGAATCTTCATCCTCAGCTCGTAGAGGATGTCGTCGAGGAGCCGATTCTCTTCGGCAGTCCGGTTGCCCTCGGTCTTCTTCTTGAGCATGTCGAGCAGGTCGACCATTTGCTTGGCTGCCGCCAAATTCTTCTGCCGTTCGCCGGTCGCGGGATCCCGCATCTCTCCGAGGTGCACCATCGCGGTGGTGGCCAGGGAAAGAATGAACGACGAGAAGTCGATCGGCGGCGCCGGATCCGGGCCTTTCTTGGGCTGGGCCGAAGGTCGGGCTGAGGACGTCCCGGCATCCTGCTTCTTTTCCGTCCCGCCTTCCGACGGCGCGCTTCTCTGGGCGGTCGACGAAGTCGCGCTCTGTTCCGATTCCCGCGGCCGTTGCTCGCCCTCCGCGGTGAACTGTCGACGGTCGGTGACTCGAAATGCACTTTCTTGTTCTTGTTCTTTTTCTCGCTCGCTCATCTTCATCCCCTTTCGGACTCAACACGGCACGATCAACAGTGCCAAAAGAGGGCCGGCGTCCAGCCGGCGGTTTAGCGGTTACTGGCTAGGCACCCGATGTTTTCTTCTCGAGACCCAGCTTATTGCTCTGCCAGAACTGCTCCATCTCGTCAAGAGTCAGGTCTTTCAAAGAACGCCCGTGAGAGTCGAAATGCCGTTCCATTCGCCGGAATCTCTTTTTGAACTTCCGGTTGGCCCGGCGCAACGCGGTCTCGGAGTCGATTTCCAAGAATCGCGCCACGTTGAGCACGGTGAAGATCAGGTCGCCGATCTCCTCGCGGACGGCTTCTTCATCGTCTTTTTCGAGGGCCCGCTCCAGTTCCTCGAACTCCTCGTCGATCTTATGACGAATCTCCCTCAGATTCGACCAATCAAAGCCTACCCGCGAGGCTTTCGAAGTCAGCTGATGAGTGGTTTGCATGGCGGGCAGTTTCTCGGGAACACCGTCGAGCAACGACTGTTTGCGAACGCGTTGACCGGCGGCGGCCCGCTCCTCGGCCTTGAGGTCCTCCCAGTTTCGCAGTAGTTCCTTGGAGTCGGAGAAGCTCCTGTCGCCGAAGACATGGGGGTGACGGCGGACCATTTTTTCGTAGAGCCGGCGACAAACCTCCTGGGCATCGAAACGTCCTTCCTCCTCGGCGATCCGACTGTGGAAGATGACTTGGAAGAGGAGGTCTCCGAGTTCTTCGCACAGTTTTTCGGAGTCGGCGCAATCCAGCGCCTCCAGAACCTCGTAAGCCTCCTCGATCAGCATGGGTTTGAGGGTTTCGTGGGTCTGCTCGCGGTCCCAGGGGCAGCCCTCCGGAGATCGAAGCTTTTCCATCAGGTTGATCAGTTTGGCGAAATAATCTGTGCTCATGAATTCACTACGGACGTCCGTCTTCGAATCGACTTGCGCCCCACCCGACCGATCTCACGCTCAAGCGTCCGAGACGGCGAAATGCTCGATATGGACCAGCGGATCAGGGTTGACCGAGACCGGCCGGCCACTGACTTCCTCGATCTCCTTGACCACTTCCTTCTCGCTGGTTCGAAGGACTTTCGCGATCTCGGGATGGCAGCGAATGACCAACTCCTTACCCTGTCCCTGGTAGGGAATCATGCGCCGCACCTCATCGAAAATCGAATAGGCAACCGTCCTGGCCGACTTGGTCATCCCGGTTCCCGAGCAGAAGATGCAGGGTTGGCAGAGCGCCTTCTCCAGCGACTGCTTGACCCGTTTGCGCGTGATCGCCACCAGTCCGAACTCGTTGAAGCGCAATATTTTGGACGGCGCCTTGTCCTTGGCCAGCTCCTGTTGCAGGGCTTCCAGCACTTTCTGCCGATTGCGGGGCTCATCCATGTCGATGAAATCGACCACGATGATGCCGCCCAAGTCGCGCAGACGGATCTGCCGCACCAGCTCCCGAACCGCACCCAGGTTGGTTTTGGTGATGGTCTCTTCGAGCGAATTGGTCTTGCCGACGTACTTTCCGGTATTGACGTCGATTGCCACCAGGGCTTCGGTCTGGTTGATCACGATGTGACCGCCGTTTTTGAGCCAGACTTTGTGTTTGAGGGCGCGTTCGATTTCGGCGGTCACCCCGAACTCGTCGAAGATGGGCGTCTTGCGGTCGTAGAGCCGGACTCTGTTCACCATTTCCGGATTGAAGGTGCTGACGAATTTGACGACCGCCTCGTACTCCCGTTCGTCGTCCACCCGGATGGCGCGGAAATCGAAGGAGAGATAGTCGCGGATCACACGCTCCAGCAGACTGGGCTCGCAATGAATCAAAGCGGGCGCCGAGCGTTTCTCGGCCCGCTCGATGACCTGCGCCCAGACTCGCAGCAAGTAGCTCATGTCCTGGATCAGCGCCTGTTCGGTGTGTCCCTCTCCGGCGGTGCGGACGATGAATCCTCTTCCTTCCTCACCCCGCTGTTTGTGAACGATCTCGCGTAGTCTCAGGCGCTCATCGTCGTCCTCGATCTTGCGCGAGACGCCCACATGATCGACCGTCGGCATGAGCACGACCAGCCGACCCGGAAGTGCGACGTGCGAGGTGATCCTGGCCCCCTTCTTGCCGATCGGTTCCTTGGCGATCTGGACCAGGATCTCCTGGCCCTCTCGCAACAGATCCCGGATCGGAATCGGCTGCTGGTTGCCTTTTCCGCGATGATTGCGTCGGCGGTTGCGGCGGCCCTCGGTTCGAGTCGCCAAACCCGCCTGGTTGGGCGGTGTGGATAAACTGGCCTCGCCGTCGCCGGGCGGGTCGGCCTCATCGGCGGGGAAATCCGAAAGGCGCACCGGTAGGATCAAAGGGGGGCGACTCGTGCTTTGCGAGGTCCCCCCGGAGGGCCCTTCGAGGTCCAACCGCGCCGGCAGAATGGTACCCATGTCCTCGATCCGGGGGACGAGGGGGGTGTTGATTGCCGGCGTCGGCGACTTCGCGGCGGGTTTGGCGGCAGCCGCTGGCTTCGCCGCGCGTCGTTTGCCGCGCTTCTTGGCCGGACTGGCAGTGCTGCGCCGGGTCCGTTTCTTCCCTTTTTCCGGCGCAGTCGGCTTGACTTCGCCGTATTCGTCGTGGAAAAGGGTTCCGATCTCGTCGATCTCCTCCAGGAAATCGGCGACGTAGAGAAAGGCGTGACGCTCCAGCCCGATGTCGACGAAGGCGGCCTGCATACCAGGCAGGACCTTGGTCACCTTGCCCTTGT
>JBFGHF010000036.1:0-12483 GCA_041578355.1 Acidobacteriota bacterium | reverse complement strand
TGCTCGAGCGTGACCTCGACACCCGGCAGAACACCCTTGGTTTCGTCCAGGATTCTCCCCTGGACCGCCCCGGCCGTGGCTTGGGCGTGGAGTACGGCGGAGATCGCCCGGGCGACGGCCGGAGTTGTCGACAGGGCCGCTAGAATCACCCATGCGGCCGCCAAAGAAGTCCCCCGACTCTGCCTCAGGCGCGAGGGAATATCCTTGATGCAGGTTTTCCAAGTTCCCATGGTTGCCCTCCCTTTTTTCTGCGACTCGGCTGGATCAAATAGGCGCGAGCCCCTTCGAGCCCGGGATTTGTTTGTCTGGACGGGAGAAAGTCGATAATGGTTCGAGGCTCGGTTCGAGATGCGACAAAGCGGGATTGGTCGGCTGGGCGGAATCCAGCCGGGCCCCGCTCAGGACTGCATCGAAACGGCTGGGCGCGATGTCGAACAAAACCAAAGCCGTTCTCGTTGTCTAAAGGGAAGGATCCAAAAGAGCGGCGCCGAGAAGTAACGATCGTTTCATGAACACATTGCTCAGGGACATCCGCTACGGGATCCGGGGGCTGATCAAAAACCCGGGTTTCACCGTCGTTTCCGTGCTGGCTTTGGCGCTGGCGATCGGCACGGTGACTCCCACCTTCAGCTTCATCAACACCTACCTGCTGCGGCCCCTGCCCTTCGGAGATCCGGAACGCCTGGTCCACGTCTGGGGAACCGACGAGCGGCAAGGCTGGGATACGCTGCGCGTCTCCTTTCCCGACTATTTCGACTGGAAAGAGCAGAACACCGTTTTCGAAGACCTGGCGGCTTTCAACTACACGGTGGAAGACCTCACCGGCGGAGATCGTCCTCAGCAGTTGCCGGGCGGGCGGATCAGCGCAAATTGTTTCGATGTTTTGGGTGTGCGGCCTCAGATGGGACGGAGTTTCCAGCGCGGCGAGGACCTGCCCGGCGCTTCCCAGGTCGTCATCCTCAGCCATCGATTCTGGACGACCCGTCTCGGGGCCGATCCCCAGGTTTTGGGCAAGGAGATCGAGATCAATCGCCGCACTCACACCGTGATCGGAGTGATGCCCGAGGAGTTCCTCTTTCCGCTCCCCAACACGCAGCTCTGGCTGCCTCGAATCTACGACTCCCAGACCGATATCCGAGAGAATCGCTACCTCCAGATCTTGGGTCGCTTGAAACCGGATGTCGGCCGCTCTCAGGCACAGCAGGAGATGGACCTGATCGCGCGAAGGCTTGCCGCCCAGTTCCCCGACGAGAACGCCAATCGCGGGGTCAATGTCGCCGACCTTCGATCCGCGCTCAACTTTGCCGACGAGATCTTCCGGGTGATGGCCGTGATCATGTCGGGCGCCAACCTCTTCGTCCTGCTGATCGCTTGCGCCAACGTTTCGAGTCTGCTCTTGAGCCGCGGTCTGAGCAGGGCGCGCGAGATGGCGGTCCGCACCGCCTTGGGAGCTTCCCGCAAACAACTGGTGCGCCTGCTTCTGGTGGAGAGCTCGGTGCTTTCCCTGACAGCGGCTTTCCTGGGCCTCCTGCTCGCCTACGGGCTCGTTCAGCTGGCTTCGGCGAGCATCCCCGACGAGCTTTACCGGGTGGGCCGGATGGAGCTGGACGGCCCCGCGATTCTTTTCACACTGGCCGTGTCCCTGATCACGGCGATGATTTTCGGACTGGTGCCGGCACTGCGAGTTTCCCGAACGGGACTTGTGACGCCCCTCAAAGAGGGTGCGGGGGCCGTCTCGGCCGGGCGTTCCAACCTTCGCCTTCAGAACGCAATGGTGGCGGTCGAACTGGGTCTTGCCATGGTCTTGCTGGTGGGGGCCTCTCTGATGCTCCAGACTCTCTGGCAACTGGGCGAGGTGCATCCCGGCTTCGAATCCGAAGGAGTTCTGTCATTGCGCATCGTGCTGCCGGACGAAGAATACAACGCGCCCGCGCAACGCCTCAGCTTCCAGGATCAGCTGCTCACCCGGGTGAAGGCTCTGCCCGCGGTGACGGCGGCGGCCACGGTCAATCACCTGCCCCTCAACCACGAAATGAGCGCCGCCGAGTATCGTGTGCCGGGCGAGTCGGCCGCTCCAGACGGGCAGGCGCCCACGGCGGTCCTGCTCAGGGTTTCGCCGGATTACTTCCGGGTTATGGGGATTCCTCTTCTCGGGGGCCGAGGCTTCGAAGACCGAGACAATCAAACGTCCCCTCCCGTGATGGTGATCAACCAGCTGCTGGCCGAGAGGCTGGTCGGGGGGGACCAGGATGTGGTCGGCATGCGGCTCGACGTGGAGGGCTACGAGCAGTCCTTCACCGTGGTCGGCGTGGTCGGCAACACCAAGCATTGGGACTTGGCGGAGGGGCCCCGGGCCCAGATCTACTTCGCCCAGAGGCAGCGACCGGGCGGCTATTTTCGGCTCGTCACGCGAACGCCCGGCAATCCCCTCGATCTGGTCTCGCCCCTAAGAGACTCCATCCGGGACCTCGACCCCTACCTTCCCCTCAGCGAAGTGCGTTCGATGGACCAGGTCGTATCCGAGTTTCTGCTTCCGCAGCGCGTGATCGCGGGATTCCTGGGGGCGCTTTCGACGGGAGCGCTGTTATTGGCTCTGATCGGGATCTACGGTCTGATGGCGTTCTTCGTTTCGCTTCGCCGACGCGAGGTAGGCATCCGAATGGCTCTGGGAGCCAGGCGGCTGGACGTGGTCCGCCTCATCATGGGGCGGGGTTTGGCGCTGACGGTAGCCGGACTGGCGGGGGGAGTGGTGATCTCTTTTCTGATGGCCCGATTGATGAGCGGGCTGCTCTTCGGAGTGGGCGCCCTCAATCCGGTCAGCTTTCTGCTGGTTCCGCTGCTTTTGGCCGGGGCCGCGCTTCTCTTCTGCTATATCCCGGCCCGCCGGGCCGCCCAAGTCGATCCACTGTCCACGCTCAGGTACGAGTGAAGGTTTCCGCGAGGAGCGCGGCTTGCGACGCCCGGCAGGATGGTCGAGGCATCTCGAAGTTCCGTTCATCCCCAGACCACAATGGCGAAGCCGCGATAGAACAGATAGGCCAACGCCAGGGCCGCCGCGACCAGCCCGTGCTGGATGGTCCTCTTCCGGAACCCGTAGAGAAGACATCCGGCGCCGACCATGATCGCTTCGAGATTGGATATCAAATGGCCGAAATGCCGCGGATCCCAGTACGAAACCGGGCTCTGAAAGCGCCAATCGGAGAAAGGGAAGAAGTGTCGATGCCCGTCGTAGGTGTGAAGTGGCAGATCGGTCAACGAGTGAAGCGCCAGGCTGGCGGCGAAGAAGAGCAGCCCGCGCCGCTCGAGCCGCCAAGCCAGGAGGAGCAGGAGCCCTGCAATGGGAAGCGAATTGAAGAGATCGAAAAAGGCCTGCCAGCCCGGTGAGTGATAATGCTCCATCCAAATCGCTCTCTCACTGGCTCCCGCGGCCTTCTGGTAGAAGTAGAATCCGATCATGGGGAGGTCGGGTAGCAACGCACCCGCCACCACCGGCAGAGTCATCTTTCCGGCGGCTTTCCGATCGAGGAGAAGAAGATTGAATACTCCGTGCGCCGGTGTGTTCACGTTGGATCTCCGGATCGGAAAGCCAACGGGAAAGGAACTTTCCGAAACCCGTTCCCGAATCCCGAGACCCGACCCCGAACATCTCTGGGCAGGGCCGGCAGGCAACGGCTCGGAATCGGAATCGGGGAAATCACATCGACAACGAGTTACTGTCTTCTCAGGCGCCGGCGAACCGGCCGCCCACCCAACCCATTGCGGCTCCGGAAATCATGTAGATAATCGCGGCATCGACGCCCCACCAGATGAATATCGTCATGGGGAGAGCGAAGAGCCCCGAAAAGGCGAGATAGGTGCAGAATGTAAGGATGGCCAAGCAGAGCCCCCAGGTCAGTCCCTTCCTCCAGCCTGGGCCCTTGAAGCAGCTATGAACGCAGCTATAGATCCCGGCGATCACCAAGCTGGCCAAAAGCGAATTGATCAGCCAGTAGGGCAGCACCGCGGCCATATCGGGCGGATCCTGTCGTAGCGGCTCGATCCAAAACGACTCGTGAGCGCGATAAACCGGGTCGAGGACGCCTTGATGGATGATCGGGCCGGTTACGGCCATCCCGATGATGTTGCTTACGATCCAGAAAACCAAGGCTCCGATTCCGACGAGTTTCCAGTTCATGTCTGCCTCCCCCTTGAATCGATTTTGGTCTGGACTCATTCTGCCATCCGGGCAGAGGGAAGGAAAGAGCCCTGGGGGCGTGGCGCCGAGTGGCAAGCGCAGCGAGGGGAGCCGACACCCAAGGAGACTTCGGCTCCCACGGGCCGCGGGAAGCGAACCCGTCTCGCCATTGGGCACGATTTACGAATACGATCCTCTTCACAGATCACAGATCACAGATCACAGACCACGGACCACAGACCGCAGACCACAGACCGCAGACCCACAGACCCACGGACCCACGGACCCACGGATCTACCAGACTGTGCTCTTGATCAGAGTCGTTTTGGCATCGACCGCCTGTGTGCCGCTATTGGTGACGCGGATGGTGTAGTTTCCCGCCATCAGCGGCACCGTACTGGCCAGCGCCCGACCGGGCGTTGGGACGGAGACCGACACCAGCGATCCGGCGGGATCGTAGATCTCGACGGTCAGGAACTGCGCCTCGGCCGCCTCCGCCATGCCCCAGATCAACAGGGTTCCGGAATCGGCAATCACCGTGTGTTCGCTGGAACCGCCCGCCGCGAGATTCTCCTGTTGAGAGCTTTGCTGCTCTCGGCTGCTCTCGCTGTCGAACTCGTCGGCGATGCCGTCGTTGTCGTCGTCGCTGTCGGAATCGTCCGAAATGCCGTCGTTGTCGTCGTCGCTGTCGGCATCGTCCGAGATGCCGTCGTTGTCGTCGTCACTGTCGGAATCGTCCCGTGAACCGTCGTCGTCGAAGTCGTCGTCGTCGCTGTCATCGTCCGAGGGTTGCTTGACGATCACCGTCACCGTCGCGCTGTCGCAGCGGTTACTGTTGTCGCAGACTGTGTATTCGAAGGTGTCGGTCCCCACAAAACCAAGGTCGGGTGTATAGGTTACGGTCCCGTCGCCGTTGTTGCTCACCGTACCGTTGGGCGGGTCGGTCACCTCGGTGACGGTCAGCGGAGGGTTGCTGGTCTCGTCGTTGGCCACCACATTGATCCGCTTGGGCCGGTTCTTGCGAGTCTCGGCTTGATCGTCGTTGGCGACGGGTGGTGGCGAGGGGATGATGAAAGTGATGCAGTCTTCCTGGGACGGTTCCCGGCCGTCGATGATCTGACGGGCGCAAAGGGTGTGCTCTCCTTCAGCGAGTCCGCTGACGTCGACCGTGGCCTGCCAGCGGGGAGCGCAGTCACCCAAGTCGTCGGCGTTGAAGGGCGCGCCGAAGCCCGAGTCGTCGATGCTGAGCTCAACCACCCCGGCTTGCGACGGTCCGTCGCCCAGCGTGTGGGTGAAGCCGCCCGAAGCATCCACCTTGATGGGGAAGCTGCTCAGGTTGGGCACTCCTTCTTCCCCTGGCTCGCCACTTTGTACCGGCAGCAGCGGGCCCCGCTGGGACATGGCGTACCCGGTGGCGTGGAAAACCGTGTCGCTGTCCGCCGGGTTGCCGACCAGGCTGCGCGGGATGCGCATGGTGATTCGGCCCGGGGCCGAGTTGTCGATCGTCCCCACGACCTGCAGTGAATCGGCCGCATTGGGGTTGTAGGTGATGTACTTCTTGGAGGTCCCGGAGGTCACCACGCCCAACGATCCGGTATGAAAGACCGGAACTCCTGCGCGCACTTCCGCCGCCACCCAAAAGACATCGTGATTGAAGTCCCACTGGGTCAGGTAGAGAACCCCGTCTCCACCGGATTGGGCGGGCGCCGCCAGCAGCGCCGGCAGCGTCAAATCAGCGATCTCCATGGTGACGATGACATCGTCGGCGTCGCTGTCGATGGTCACGCAGCGGATGTCGAGCGCATCGATGCTCTCGCCGATCACGGCGCCGTGATCGGGGAACCGGGCATCGCCCGGCTCATCGCGGTCGAAGTTTTCGGCGGGCAGGGTGTGGGTCCCGGCGGCCGCCATGGTGGCGGTCTCCACCACCTGTCCGTCCATCGGTTCGTCGAGAGTCACGGTGCCTGGATCGGTGTTCTCCAGGTCGCCCACCGCGGCGTAGAGGCTGGCGCCGTTGAGTTGTTTGGCCACCATCACGTAGGGAGCCGCAGCCTGATTGGTGTTGTCGTTGTAGGTGATCACCGCCGCCCCGTCACTGTCGATATCGATTGACGGAAACTCAAGGAAGCTCCGGTCTCCCATGGGGACGCTCAAGTTGCATCCCAAGCCTCTCAGGCAGATCTCCATGAAATGAATCACCGTGTGGTTGACTTGGTGATTGGTGAAACGGGGCAGGGGGTCGAGGGCGTTGAGGGTTTGGGCCATGTAGATGTTCCAAACACTCTCCGGCACGTTCGGATTGCCCTTGAGCGGGGAGTTGTACCAAACGATCGCCACCCTTCCCGGGTCCCCGGCCTTGATCCAAGGCATGATGTTCGTCCCGAAGGCGGTGCCCACTTTGACTGGCTCGCTCCAGGTGTTGCCCCGGTTCGTCGAGGTGGCCATGAAGATCTGGGTGGCACCTTCCGACCAGACCGCGTAGAGATTTCCGGCTGTGTCGACGGAGAGGATGGGGAAGACGTTGCCCACCGACTGATCCCGGTCGGCCACCAGCAGGTCGTCCACCTGGATGGGTGAGCCGTCGTTGAAATCGGTAATGCGAAAAACCCGGACGTCATTCCCGCGGTAGAAGACCTGGTAGGTCAGAATCGCGTCCTTCGTTCCCACCGCCCGCAGGCTCTTGTCGGTCTGGATGGGTCCGCTCTGGGTGACCGGGCCCAGCAGCGTGCCCCCGTCCCAGCTCAGTCCCCCGTCGTCGGTCTTGAACATCCAGAAGTCGGCGAAAGTGAGGTTGCGCCAGGTGGCGTAGGCGATCCCGTTCCCGAACGCCGAAACCCACTGGCGGTCGTCGCCCGCCGCCGAGGGATTGCTCGCGCTCACACAGGTCACCTGGTTGTTGCGCAGCGGGTCGAAGGTGTTCCCACCGTCGGTGGAAACCGCGGCCGTGACGCAGACCGCCGACAAATCGACGTAGTAGAGGAAGTTGTTGGCGTCGAAATCCTGATGGGTGTCGCCGCCGCCCAGCCCGGCCACCGCATCCCGCGTCACGGGGCTTCCCAAAGCGATGTAGCTGCGCGTCCCGTCGATCGATTTCCAGAGCAGGCTGTGAGTGGTGCTGAACCCGAAGGGCACGGAGACATAGGTGTCGCCCAGGTTGTCGGTGCGGATGAAGGGCTCCCCGCTCACTCCCGAGAAGTCCACGATGGTATTGCGAAAGCCGATGGTGTTGTCGAGATCGAGAGGAGGCGGATTGGTGACTGTCTGCAGATTCACCAGTTCGACCAGACCGTCGTAGGTTGCATTGACAGTGGAAAAGGCGTTGGTCACCACGAGGTAGGTACCGGCCGGCAGATCACCGATCGTGACTTCTTCGAACTCGGTTCCGCCAGCCCCCGAATTGTCGATCTCATTTCCTGCCGTGTCGAAGACGAACAGGTCGAAATCGTTGAGATTGTTGACCCAATCGATTCGGAATCGGACCGCCGCGACCTGATTGGCGGGGATCGTCAATTGAAGCTGAAAGATGTCGCAGGAAACCCCTTCCACACAGGTGCTGGGGGTGGCGTTGACCGAGGTGAAGGGCCCTCCGGTCCAGCTGAACGAATCCCCCACCGTCGAGACGTTGCCCGAGGGCGGCGTGGCCCCAAAAACTCCAATCGGGAAAAGCAAGATCGTAGAGATCGCGCAGACCGACAGCACCGTCCAAGTGTTTCTTCTCTCTTTTCGACTCATCGCTCCATGCCTCCTCGGTTGGAGTTTCAGGCAGCTAGGGCCCGGCCCGGCAACCGCCCTCTCAGCGGCGAGCGGGCGGAAAGTCCCTGTCTCGTTTTTGCGGTGATTTGCCAAGAACCCGAGCCTACGAGGCGGGAGCGATATCCGACAATCCGGTAAATGCCCTATTTTCAGGGTGGAAACACCCCAAACTGGATTCCAGGTGGTGCAGGCTCAGGCTGAGCTGCTGAAAAGACCTTTTTCGGCCAAGGAGCGGCACAGGGAATCGATCTTCGCGATGGCGCGTGCCGGATCCTGGTCGGCTGCTGCGACCATGCCCCAACGACCGGGGATGGAGGCGATCGCATCAACGAAGCTGCCCCCGGCAGTGGCGGATTCGGTGAGGGTTCGGAGCGCCGGCAGCGGGCACGCAAAGCCGGGACGGATGACCCTGCTGACGCCGTAAAGCCGCTGACCCTCGCCCAGACTATGGCGCTCGCGAGTCTTCTTCATGAATACGCGAAGGCTCTCCGCACCCGTGAAGGAAATGTTGGGATCTTGAGCCGCCAGCAACAACTCGTCCTCGAAAACCCCGCCGATTCTGCCGACTGCGAAATCGATACCTCCGATGGTCAGGCCCAGTTTCCGGTCGCGAAAGGCTCGCCGAAACTCCGACATCGACCGCTGGATCGATCGGTAATGGGTTGCCGAGATCCCGAACGATTCGCAAGTGTCTGCGTCGAGGTAAAGATTGCCCCTCCAAGAGGTGCCCTCCGTGAATTGGAGGGTGATCCCTTCGGCAACCTGTCCCCAGCGAATGTGAGCCGAGGGCGCCGCATTGACCAACCCTTCCCCCGCTTCCACCTTGAGGTAGTCGACATGAGCTTCCAGCACGTAGTCATCACCGTGCGGGTAGGCGGATTCGGCCAGCGAAACGAGAGCCGCTTGGGCGCCCAGATCGATGCCGGGGGAGATGCGAGCACCGTTGCCTGCTTCTGATGCCTTCAGACAGCCTCGTCGAAGGCCGTAACGGCTCTGCAGCATTTTGGCCGCCTCAAGCGCCTGGCGAATGAATGAACTTCGGTCTTCCCCGGAGCGTTGGATGGTGTAGCCGGGGAGAGCGGGGAACCTGACACCCAGGTCTCTGCGGACGGGGGAGTTTCGCGATTCGGTTTCCAACTTCTTTCCGGTGGAAAGCCCCCGCAAGGCTTCCGTCTGACCGAGGGCGTCTCTGACCGTAGGGTAGAAGGCACTTTTCCGGTTCCAGGCCTCTGCCACTTCGGGGCTGTTGGCATCGATGCGGAGTTTTTTCAGACCCGCCAGACGCCTCAGCCAGATCAGGAAGATCTGCATTTCGCGCTCCAACGCATAGAGTCGAATCACCGTGTTCGGCTGAGTGCGAAGCCTTTCGACGATCCGCTCGATCTGAACGCTGGGCGAGCGCAGATGGCGTCGCGCCAGCAAGAGCAGGGCGTGGGAGAAGTAGTAGTAGTCGATTCCCGGAATCTCCACCGCTTCCAGGCTGTGGAGATCGACGGCGGTTCTCCAGGTGCTGGTGCGCCCCAGGGCCAGGTCTCGTGGCCCCGCCATGTAGACGGAACGCGTCTCGGTGTAAGTGGTGTGGTCGGCTGGTTCGCGTCCCCGAAGAACGTCCTCCAGGTCGCCGTCAAAGGCCTTGAGGTCGGGTGTGTTGGAGTGAATGATCAGCGAAGGTCCGGCTCCCGCCCGATCCGAGACCGGCTCCAACTCGTCTTTGGCGGCCTCACCCAGTGCGCTGCTTTCGATCTGCAAAAGCTCGCGGCAGAGGCTCTCGATTTCTTCCGATCCCAGCGTCAGCGGGCCGGTGTAGAAGCCCCTCCAGGGGATTCTCCGGCCGTCGGAAAGGACCACCTCCCAACCATATCGCAGCCCGGTTGCGGGATCGGGGTGTCTCAGGGATACCTTTTCGCATTCAGGCGGTTTCAATCGTCCTCCGGGACTCTAAACTCGGCTGGGGCTGAATACCCAGGCCTGAAGCCCTGTTACCTGTTGAGCGTCTCCCCGGTAGTCTGAGTCTGGTTTTCAAGAGCGAGGAGCGAGACCCTGCAACCTGGAGACTTGTGCTGCCAATTTGAAGATGATTAGAAAAATGCCGCTCTCGCTCTCGCTCTCGGCTCAACACGCACCCGCACTAGGCCTCGTCTTGAAAACGAGTTCCATGCCGAAGGTGGATGGTCCAGGTGATCTGTCGAACTTTATCGCGATCCCCCCAAGTCCTTGAGAAATCGTCCTCCACCAGAGAAAGAGGATCGACCGAGGTGGCTTGCTGGCGGCGGTGAACTGCCGACCAAGTTCGAAAATAGGAAAGGAGACGCTCCAGCGACCACTCCGCCTTCATTTGAAACGGCTTGTCGGGGAATTCGTCGAAGGGAAAAGGAATGTCGCGGTAGGTGTGATCCTCCAGCGTTCTCTTTGGCCAGTAGTCGCCCAGGATCTCGTCGTGAAACTTCTTCACGACGGCGTCGATGTCTTCTCTGACGGAGAGAAGGCTGTAGCACCAGATGGCGAAAACGCCTCCTGGTCGGAGTACACGCGTCACCTCTCGATAGAACTCATCGATCTGGAACCAGTGTGCTGCCTGCGCCGAAACGGCCAGATCAACCGAACACTCCTCCAGTCCAGAGTGCTCCGCGCGCCCCAGCCGGTAGTGGACGCGAGGGTGTTTCTCGGCATTGTCGAGCTGATCCTGGCTGATATCGGTGGCGATTACCTCGTCGAAGTACGGGGCCAGTGCCACCGCCACCTTTCCGCTCCCCGTCCCGCAATCCCAGGCCCGTCGCCGACCCGGAGCCCTCCGGGCCAGGTATTCGTGCAATTCGCCGGGATAGCTGGGGCGATAGCGTCGGTAGTCAGCGGCGACAGGAGAAAAATAGTCTTCTGATTGCTTGGTCATCTTCTTCAATCGGCTCCCAGGAATCTGTCTAGCTCATCGCCTCGATGGCCCCTCCGATTCTGTGGTTGGTCTCTCGGCCCGCGGCCACTACCCGTGCCGGTTCGCAAAGAGACTCCCCGATCCGGATCGTAGAGGGCCTGCATGGGGTGCCGACCTCCCGCGAGAGTCGTGCTGACTGCTTTGGCCACGGCGGGCGACTGAGTGAAACCGCCTGTGTTGTGGCCGGAGGTGAGCACGAGTCGCCCTCCGTCCGCGGTTCGGTCGACCTCGAAAATACCCAGGCTGGTGCTCGTGAAGGGCCGCACGCAGGCCTTGCGAGATCCCATCAGTGTGCCTTCTTGGACCGCTCGTGCATGGGCCCGCGGCAAGAAGCGACGGGCGTTCTCCTCGACCGCCTCGAAGAGACACGCAATCTGAGGTGACTCCATGTCGAGCGGCTGGCTCCCGATGAAGCCGTAGCCGGAGCCCAGGATCAGAATCGGTTCGCCCGCCCTCCCTGTCGCAATTGTGATGTTCGAGTCCTCCCCGACATGGCCCTCGCGGTGGATCTTCACCGATTGACGAAGTCGAGGCTGGAGGTGGGGAAGCAGGAGCCACAGCCCCAGGATCCCCTGGATTCTGTCGGCGGATCGAGTGCCGCTCAGCAGTCCGTTGCCGTAGGCGCCGGGGGAGAGGACGTAGTGTTGCGAGCGCACCACCCCGTGTCGGGTTCGCAAGCCGCTGACCGATCCGTCCACGCTCCGCTCCAGCGCGATGACCGGGTGGTTCCAGCGGATGCGGGCGCCGCGGTTCTCCAGGTGAGTCAAAAGTTTGGCCGCGAATCGATGGATGTTGAGAGTGAATCCGACGACCTCGATGGCTCCCGCGATCTCGCCGGCCTTCACCGCGTCGCGGAAAGCAGGGTGGCGCCGGCTCAGCTCCGCTCGGTCGAGCACTCGACGCAAGGACCCCAGCCTGCCGTGGAGGGCTTGGGCTGCCTCCACCTTCTCCGGCTGCGAGTAGAGGCGAAGGATTCCCTCGGTGTATCCCACCCCCTGAAACAGATCCGGCGAGCCCAGCCGCATCTCGTCCCAGAGCCTGCCGCTTTCGATGTTGAAACGGTGAATATCCTGGGTGAAGACCTCGGCCCGCCAGCGCGGCAGACTCTGGAAGTTCTTGATCCAGGTCTTCTCGCTCTGCTTCAGCTGCGCGGAGGGAACCACCATCCAACCGCCCTCGGTTACGCATTGCCGCAGGGTGGCGTTCATCCGGGCGTAGACGCGGTCGCGCTTTTCGTTGTAGTTGTCGGCCTCGGTGAAGCAGAACATGCGGGCATCTTCGCCGCCGTGAGTGGCTCCCAGTCGTTGCCATTCGGGCCTGGCGCGAGGGTCGGGGCTCGCCTCCAGAATCTCAACAGCCGCTCCCTGCTCGACCAGCTCGAAGGCCGAGACCAAGTTGACGATCCCCGCACCGACGAGCGTCACTCGAGTACCTGCCAGCGAACCCGGCGATGTGTTTGGTGAAATGCCGCAGTCGGCCAGGCGACTGGCGGTCCGGGCGCCCATCAATCTGCGCTCCAGGAATCCAAGAGCTCCCAGGTCGTGCTCGAGAATGCCCGACTCCCCCTCCCATCGGTGAAGGATCACATCCGACGGCGCTTCGGCCGGGAGGGCGCCGGCGCGTCGCT
>JBFGHF010000035.1:0-12500 GCA_041578355.1 Acidobacteriota bacterium | reverse complement strand
GCTTGCACAGTGTTTCGCCCTGGTTCCGGGCGTGAGCCGATCGGGGGTGACGATCACCGCGGCTCTTCTACTGGGATGGACCCGGCCTGACGCCGCGCGCTTTTCCTTCCTGCTGGGAATCCCTCTCATAGCGGTTGCATCGGTGGCCCGTCTGGCCGACCTGATCTGGCAGGGCGACCCCAACCGGCCCGCCGCGGCGACGCTGGCTGCGGGTGTGCTATTTTCTTTTTTGAGCGGTTTCCTATGCATCAAGTACTTCCTCCGCTTTCTTCAGCATCGCTCATTCCTTCCTTTTGTCGTTTATCGCTTGCTCTTGGCCTTTCTCATCTTCTGGTTTTGGTGGCGCTAGGCGCTCCCGAACAAAAGGACCGCGACGACAAAGAAAAGCAGGAAGCTCCGTCCCCCGGCCGTCAGAATCCGATCCTGCGCGAGTATTTCCTCAAACAATACGACGACATTCACAGTTCGCCCCGATTCGATGCGCCTCCCCCCTTCGTGGACAGTTTCATAGACCTCCAAATCGACCATTTCCTTTCCACCGTGGAAGAGAAGCTGGGCCGTCTGAGTTCGAACACCCAGACCTTGACCGAGGCGCGCTCACGCTGGACGAGCACGCCCGCCGAGAGCCGGCCTCAGCTGACGAAGGTCTTCAAACAGACGCTTCGCTTGATCGAGAACGACGCCGGCGACCTGCGCAAGACCCTTTCTCTGATCTTCGTCGAGTTGAAGGGGAAGGCCTCGTCGCAGCCCGCCCTCGAGGATGGTGCGGGTGAGCCGTACGCCGGCGAAGTGCAGTTCATCGGCGACACTGTGCGGGCCGCCGAGAAGAGGATCAGGGACTATCTTTTCGCCACCGACACGACCGTCAACGTCGGCGACCTTCGGGACAAGAACATGCTCGTGCTCCTGGACGAGGCGCGCATCGTGGCCCGCAAGCTCCAGAAGAGGCTTTGAGCCCCGATGACTCCCCAGCTCTCCAGCCGCCGCAAGCAGCTCGACGAGGAGCGGGAGGCGATCCGAACCGATTTTCTCGAAGACGTGGATCCGCGCCGAGCCTGGTCGAGGCTCTGCGGCGTGATGGACGGTCTCGTCGTGGAACTGGCCCGTCAACACCTCGAGGAGACCGAGTGCGCCATCGTCGCGACTGCGGGTTACGGCCGCAAAGAACTCTACCCCTATTCGGATCTGGACCTGCTCTTGCTCCTGGAGAAGCCCGTCCAGGGCGCCGCGGAAAAGGCGCTGGTCCGGTTTCTGCAAGGATTGTGGGATCTGGGTCTGGTTTTGGGTCAGCAGGTATGGAGTCGGCGCGAACTGCAAGAGCTTGAGCCCGCACAGGCCGAGTTCGCGACGGCGCTCTTGGAGTCCCGTTTCCTGTGGGGCTCGGGAGAACTGAAGGCCTGGCTGGAGAAGGAGTTTCTGCCCGGCTTCGCCGAACGTCACCGAGACGCCCTGAGCGCCGCCATCGTCGATTGGACGCGGCAGCGGCACCGGCGCTTCGAGGAGACCGTCTATCAACTGGAACCCGATCTGAAAGACGCCCCAGGAGGACTGCGCGATTTTCACGCCTCGCAGCTCTTGGCCGCGCTGCATGGGGAGCCGCCTTCCCTGGGGCACCGGGACATCGAGGCGGCCCATCGCTTCGTGGGCTCGCTTCGAATCATGGTCCACTGCCTCAGCCGACGCCCTCGAAACGTCCTCTCGCACCGCCTGCAAGAGCAAATCGCACCACTTCTCGGCTTCGGAGGGCGACCGCGCTCCGCCGTGGAATCGATGATGAAGGAGTATTTCCTCCATGCTCGGGCCATCGCCGAACGCTGCCGGGCTTTCCTGACATCGGAGCGCGGCGTTTGTGCCGATGAGTTGAGACTCGAAGACGTCGACACCCCGCACAACATGGAAGAAGCTCTGGGAATCGTCCGGCGCAGCCTCGAAGAGGGAAGGCCGATCGGAAACGAGGTTTCGGGCAAGCTAACAGGGGCTCTTCTCGAGATTTCCGAGACGGTGTCGTATCCCCGTTTGGCGCCAGCCGTGGTGCAGCTGTTTCAACCCCGACCGGGGCTCTACAAGGCGCTCAGCCTGATGGAGCGGATCGGTCTGCTGGAACTGCTCTTTCCCGAATTCGGTACGGTGCGCGCCCGCGTGATCAGGGACTTCTACCATAAGTACACCGTCGACGAGCACACTCTACTG
This sequence comes from Acidobacteriota bacterium, assembly GCA_041578355.1. Classification (GTDB taxonomy): domain Bacteria; phylum Acidobacteriota; class UBA6911; order RPQK01; family JANQFM01; genus JBFGHF01. Next base: position 10,310 of record JBFGHF010000035.1, on the reverse strand, counting down.
GCGATTCGTGCGGTCGAGGAATTGTCGTCGCCGCGAATGGACGGCGAAGCACCCCCCGACGCCCGCTTCTGCGATCTGCTCAGCGAGGTGGAAAGACCGGAAATACTGACGCTGGCTCTGCTGCTTCACGACGTGGGCAAGAGCCGGGCGGGCAAGCATGTCGAGTCGAGCGCCCAGATGGCCGCCAAGGCGTTCCGTCGCTTCCGCTTCGACCCCGAGTTGATCGATAGCGCGATTTTCCTGATCCGCAACCACCTGGCCATGTCTTCGGTGATGTTTCGCCGCAACCTGGAAGACGATCAGGTGATCGGACGCTTCGCAGACCTGGTGGCGACGACTCAACAACTTCGCCTGCTTTGCCTGCTCACCTATGCCGACATCAAAGCCGTGGCCCCGGGGACGCTCAACCAGTGGAAGCGAGACCGTCTCTGGCAGCTCTACGTCGCCAGCTACAACAAGCTGACCAGGGATTTCGGCGAAGAGACGATTTCAGCGGAGGACGTCTCGGGACGATTGGTCGAGACACTGCCCCAAGACCTCGACCGGGACGGCTTCGAGAGTTTCCTGGAAGGCTTTCCGGTGCGCTACCTGACCACCACTCCGCCCCACGAAATCTTTCAGCACTACCGCCTGGGCCTGCGACTGCGGGAGCAGGGGAAACCGCAGATCCGCCTGGAGAAGCGGAGGACCCACTGGGAGCTGTGCGTGGTGACCGCCGACCGTTACCGGTTGTTCGCACGAATCGTGGGCCTGCTTTCCTCTTTCGATATGAACATCCTGCGCGGCTACGGCTTTCACAATCAGCGCGGGGTCATCCTCGACTTTTTCCAGTTCAGCGACACCAACCGGGTCTTCGAGCTCAATCCCGGCGAACCGAAGCGGATGGAGGAACTGCTCCGCGAGGTCATCGAGGACCGTGTGTCGGTGGAGGATCTCCTGTCACGAAAGGAAGCCAGTCCGCTCCGCCGACCCGATCGCCCGCCCTTCGAGCCGCGCGTCCTCTTTTCCGACGACGACGATCAGGGCTACTCCATCCTGGAATTGGTGGCGCCCGACTCGCTGGGGCTTCTCTATCGGGTGGGCAGCCGGATCTCAGCCCTCAAGTGCAACATCGAATTGGTGCTGATTTCGACCGAAGGGGACAAAGCGGTCGATGTCTTTTATTTGACCCACGAGGGAGCTAAACTCGACTCCGATCTGCAGCGGCGCCTGGCTGAGAGCATCAGTGCGGCGTTCGAATGAGGTGGCATGCGACTGATAGTAGCCATTGTCCGGCCCAGCAAGCTCGACGAAATCAAGGACGCTTTGGGCAGTCTGCAAATATCGGGGATGACCGTCACCGAAGTGCGGGGTCATGGTCGTCAGCGCGGTCAAACCGCCATCTATCGGGGCAGGGAATATAACGTCAGCCTGCTGCCCAAGATCAAGATCGAGGTCGTGCTACCCGACGACCTGGTCGACGACGCCATCCGCCTCATCGTCGACACGGCCCGCACCGGCGAGATCGGTGACGGCCGAGTCTTCGTGCTCCCCGTCGAGAGCGCCTACAACATCCGGACCGGGGAGAAGGACCCGACCTGAGCGGGATTAGCGTCCTCCGTCCTCCGTCCTCCGTTGGCAGGTTCCCTCAAATCGAGATGACACGCAGACGGAACAGGAGTCGCAAGCTTGGTTCCCGGATTCAGGCAATCCACCCCTGAGAACGAAGACAGGCTCGCGGGAGGCCACGTGTTGACCTGTCCGTGTGTCACGAGTCGGGCTTCAGGGAGTAAAGACGTGGTCGTAGATACGTCGGTTATTTCTTCGTACCTTCAGATAAAGCTCGATCAACGAGTCGGGCGAGTCGAAGCCGAGAAATCGGGAAATCAGACGGATTTTCGGGTGGCCGGCCCAGATTCGGTTGGTCGACCGCTCCGCCAACAGTCGCGCGATCGTCTCCAGCCGTTGCAGGAAGCGAAGGCCGCTCAACAGGGTCTCGCCGTCGGCGGCCTGGATGGCGCCCGTGCGGATCAGTCGAGCCAAAGCTTTTTCCGTGTTGCACTCCGACAACCCGTGCTGGATTTGCAGAAACTGAACTACGAACTGGATATCCATCAGACCGCCGGGACCCGCTTTGAAGTCGTATCCGTCGGACGTTTCCTCGCGTGCGATCTCGGTTTCGAGCCGCTGCCGAACCCCACGTAGTTGCTTGATCTCTTCGGGCTGCAAAGGCTGCTCGGGGAGCAGGGAATCGACTTCCAGCTCTTTCCCGAGAGAGAAGAGCGGCCGCAGTTTGACGTAGGCCAGTCTCTCCCAGGGTTCGGCCCGCTTTTCGAAGTAGCGCCGCAAAGCGGAGAGAGGCGTGGCGGGCGCGCTTCGGCGCCCCTCGGGGCGAAGCCGGAAGTCGAGCCTGTAGCTGCGATCCCCCGGGCCCCGGCCTTCCATGGCGGAGCGCAGCTCTTCGACCCAAGCGTTGAACTCCTCACCCGAGGAAGCGGCGGTCTCGTCGTTGTAGACCACCACCAGATCGAGGTCGGAGTGATAGGTCAGTTCCCGTCCTCCCAGTTTGCCCAATCCGAACAAGTTCAACGACTCGTTCTTCAGGGCGGGAAAGCGCTCGGTTGCCAACCGGGCGGCTTCGCAAAGACACAACTCGGCGAGTCTCGACAGCCGGGCGCGGCTCTCGGATAGCACCACCCCATCGAGGTCGCCGAGAGCGATTTTGAATTCTTCGCGCTTCTTCAAGGCGGCCAGGTTCGGGGCGATAGCGGGGGTCTTGGCAGTCACAGGGAGGGGCTGCTGGAAAGCTCCGGCGGCCGACGACGCTTCCTCAGGCCTGGCCACGGCGTCCAACAGTTCCGGGAAGCGAATCAGGGTCTGGGTCAGGAAATCGCTGCCGGCCAGGACCTTCAACAGACGCCGGGCCAAGGCGTCGTCCTCGTTGAGCGACTGATAGAGCTGCCCCCGCGCCCCCAGGGCGCCGCAGAACTGGTCGAATCGAATCAAAAGCCGCTGAGGTTCGGGGAGATCCCGGCAAGTCTCCAGGAAGAGGGGGAGGAGGTTGGCGAGAAGATTTCGCAGTCGACCCGGACCGTGGGGAAAGGCCTGAGCCCTCGAGAGGTCCTGGATGGCCTGGAAGAACTCCGCTGGCTGCTCGATGCCCTGGCCCTTGAGAATGGCGTCGGCGCGGGTCTGGTCTAAACGGGGGTCGAGTACCAGTTCGGAGACACCGCAGACCTCGGATTGCTGGAGAAGGGAAGCATAGAGACGCCGCACCGACCGCTGTGCCCGGCTGCGCAGCTCGTCCAATTCGAGCGCCTCCGAGTCGGTGCGTGGCGGACCGGCCTCGGGACCGCGCAAGCGCCGCAACAGACGCGCCTTTTCCCTGGGATCGTCGGGAATGATCTGCGTCTGTCGGTCTTCGACGAGTTGCAGGCGATGTTCGATTTCCCGAAGCAGGATGTAGGCCTCCCTCAGGGTCCGATGGTCGCCGCTGGAGACGAAGCCTGAATCGACCAGTCGGTCAAGTGCCGTCAGAGTCGTCGGCGTCCTGAGTTCGGGGTGCCCTCCGCCGTAGAGCAACTGAAGAGATTGTGCGAAGAACTCGATTTCGCGAATGCCTCCTTGCCCGAGCTTGACGTTTCGAGCCGATTCCCGGGAACTCATTTCGGACTCGGTGCGCGCTTTCAGCCAGCGAATCTCCTCCACGGCCGCCATGTCCAGGTATTTTCGGTAGACGAAATCGGAGGTGGTTTCCAAATAGCGCTGGGCCAACTCGGGATCGCCCGCCACACGGCGACATTTGATCAACGCCAGCCGGTCAAGCGTGTCGGCGGCGGTCTCGTAGTAATGCCGATAGGCGGAAAGCGGATATGCGATGGCTCCCCTGCGCCCCATGGGACGCAGCCGAAGGTCGACACGGTAGAGTCGTCCCTCCCCGCTGTATTCGCTCAGCCAGGAGGTGTATTGCCGCGCGAAGCGCAGTGTCCGGTTTTCCTCGCCGCCATCGCCGTAGAGATAAATCAGATCGATATCGGAGCTGAAGTTCAGTTCGCCGCCACCCAGTTTGCCCAGGGCCAGGACGGAAAACGGTGCCGCCGCAGAGCCCGTCTCGCGCAGCAGAAGTTGCAGGACGGTCTCCAGGACGACCTCGGCCAGCCGGGAGAGCTGAGCGACGATCGAGCCGAACTTTTCGAGACGCAGCAGGTCCTGGGCCGCGATTCTCAAACTCTGACGGCGACGGAAGCGGCGCAAGGAGTCCAGAGCCTTGCCGGGATCGGAAAAACGGAGACAGGCGGCACATTCCCGAAGCAGATCCTCCTTGGAGGGGACGCGCCGCAGCCGGCCGGCTTCCTCCAACCAGGAGAGGTACTCGGGGTTGCGAAGCAGAATCTGCGTCAGATAGGCAGATGCGCCGAAAAGCTGAGCCGCCGCCTCGCGGGCCGCTCCGCTTTCGAGAAGGTAGGCGAGCAGGGAACCCGGGCTGGAGACGGCCTCGAAAAAGCTCTCCAGACGCAACAGCGCGACGTCGGGATCGGCCGAGACGCTCAAATGGCGGAGCAGATCGGGCAGGAGTTTGGCGAGACGTTCCCGGTCGCCGCCGATTTCAGCCAGTCGCTGGATGCGCTCGTCGGCCGACTTCGAGTCGCTGAATCCGAATTGGGTCAGTAGGGCGTGAACCGTCTGCGGTTCCAGGTCCGGCGCAAGGACGAGCTGGCTTGCGTCCATGCGGGGGAATCATAGCACGGGGTGGCGACAGGGCAGAGCTTGAGTGGTGGGGGCGTACCCTCGGGGCCGCGACCCTGACAGAGCTTGCTTCTTCAGAACCAAGACGAATCTCGCGTCGCAGCCTTGTCCGCGTTCTCACGAACGCGGCTCTGTCAGGGGTGCTGGCCGCTTCGGGACTAGATTCGAGAGGGCGTGTTGCCCGTCGAGCGACGCCATCCAGGCCGGAAGAGACGAGCTGATGGGGTGGCGCCGTCTCCCGTCCCCGCTGGGACGGGCTGAAAATAGCCCACTGCTTCAGCGGTGGGTTGGGATCCAGCCTCCCCCTCATCAGTCCCGGAGGGACGGCTGAAAAAAGTGTTCTCCGCGGTTTCAGTCGTCCCTCCGGGACTCTGACTCGGGCTGGGGCTGAATACCCAGGGCTGAAGCCCTGGGCTATTTTCACACCGCCCCTGCGGGGCTCTTCGCACCCAAATCGACTGCCATTTCAGGTCTTGGGCTGAAGGCCCGCGATATGGGCAACCCAGACAATCTTCCCCGCCTTGTCCGCGTTCTCACGAACGCGGCTCTGTCAGGGGCGCTGCCGAGCTTGGTTCGGTCACAAAAAGGGGGACCGCGCAAGGGTGCGACGTTGACGGGGTCGGGGGCGAGCGGTTAGGCTTGCGCACAGGAGAAGATGCCGTGACCATCAGCCCGGAACTGCTCGAGATTCTCGCCTGTCCCCAATGCAAGGCCGAAGTCTTTTTGAAAGAAGACGGCAGCGGCATCAAATGCAAGGAGTGTCACCGCGTCTATCCGATCCGCGACGAGATCCCGGTCATGCTCATCGACCAAGCCACCATCGAGCCCCCCGAAGCAGAGCGGTCCCCCGATTAGCCGACCGGAAAGCCTGAAAGGCCACCCACTCTCTTTCTTTTCGAGCACAGCCTGGAAGGCTGCGCCACCTCTTCCTTGACACCGACCGCCCGCTGATAAGAAAATTTAGGCAAGGCTAAAAATAGATTTCGAGAGTAGTCGCCATGAAAAAGAAACTCACACGAAGAAGCATTTTGGGCGGAACGGCGGCGTTGGCTGGAAGCCTGGCCGCGGCCCGGGGCAGGGCCGTCGAGGCCTCCCCGGACGAAACAGAGCACAACCATCCGGGGTTGTTGACGGCGGTGGGTGACGTCGACCTGACCGAATTCAACCCTTCGGAGTTCCTGCTCCACTTCGACTACGGCCGGACCAGCCCCCTTCCCGACGGCAGGACCCTGCGCGAGTGGGAGATCGTCGCTGTCGACAAGGAGATCGAAATCGCCCCCGGCGTCTACTTCCCGGCTTGGACCTACAACGGCCAAGTCCCCGGGCCGACCTTGCGCTGCACGGAAGGGGAGCAGTTGCGCATCGTCTTCAAGAACGCCGGCAGCCACCCTCACACGATCCACTTTCACGGCTTCCACCCGTCCAACATGGACGGCGTCTTTGAAATCGTCCACCCCGGCGGCGAGTTCACCTACGAGTTCGAGGCCGAGCCGGTCGGCCTGCACCTCTACCATTGCCACACCATTCCGCTCAAAAGGCACATTCACAAAGGCCTCTACGGCGCCTTCATCGTGGACCCCAAGACGCCCCGGCCCGAGGCGCGCGAGATGGTGATGGTGATGAACGGCTTCGACACCAACTTCGACAGCGAAAACGAGATCTACGCCGTCAACACGGTCGCCTTCCATCATCAGAAATATCCGATCGAAGCCCGCGTGGGTGAACTGACCCGAATCTATCTGGTCAATCTGCTCGAGTTCGACCTGATCAACTCGTTTCATATTCACGGCCACTTCTTCGACGTCTATCGGACCGGGACTCGCTCAGAGCCCGACGAATTCACCGACACCATCATGATGTGCCAGGGGGAGCGGCACATCCTGGAGTTGCGATTTCGCTTTCCCGGCATGTTCATGTTCCACGCTCATCAGAGCGAATTCGCCGAGCTGGGATGGATGGGGCTCTTCGATGTCAAAGCGTGATTCCCTTCTTCCGCGCTGGGTTTGGGGGCTGCTGCCGCTGGCTTTGCTGGCGGTCCTGCTCTTCGTGTTCTTCCACCACGGTCCTCTGGGTGTTTTCCGCGCCGCTTTCCCGCCCGTCGAATCGTTGACTTTCGAGCGGGTCGAGCTGCCGGCGAAAGACCTGATCGTGGTCCACGTCGTCAACGGAGGAGCCAGTCCCGTCACTCTGGCTCAGGTTCTGGTGGACGATGCTCTGTGGCAGTTCCGGACCGAGCCGGCCGAGAAAACCATTCCTCGTCTGGGGCGCCGCAAGATCCGAATTCCCTATCCCTGGGTGGAAGGCGAGACCCACGAGGTCAAGCTCTTGACCTCCACGGGGTTGACCTTCAGCCACGAGATCGCGGTCGCCACACTGTCGCCCCAGCCTGACTGGCGTTACTTCTCCACTTTTTCGCTGCTGGGAATCTACGCCGGCGTGATTCCCGTTTTTCTGGGGTTGCTCTTCTACCCATTTCTCAGGGAAATCGGTGACCGCTGGCTTAATTTCTTCCTCAGCCTCACCGTGGGTTTGCTGGTTTTTCTGGCCTTCGACACTCTCGAGGAAGCTCTGGAAAGCGCCGCAATGCTGGCGGATCCCTTTCAGGGGAGATCCTTGGTCGCCGGAGGAGTACTGACTACTCTGCTGCTGCTCTTCTTCCTGTCACGCAACAAGCCCTCACGCGCCGACAAGTCTTCGGCCGGAGGGCGCCATTGGACCGCTCTGATGATCGCTGTGGGGATCGGACTGCACAACTTCGGAGAAGGCCTGGCGATCGGATCGGCCTACGCTCTGGGAGAGATCGCCCTGGGAGCTTTTCTGGTGGTCGGATTCACCCTGCACAACCTCACCGAGGGGTTGGGAATCGTGGCCCCGATCGCGCGCGACCGGCCCAGCGTGCTCAGGCTGGTCCTGCTGGGCGCCATCGCCGGGCTGCCGACGGTGGCGGGAACCTGGCTGGGCGGATTCAACTACTCGCCCTTCTGGGCTGTCTTTTTCCTGTCCGTCGGCGCGGGCGCCATTCTTCAGGTCGTCGTCGAGCTCTTCCAACTCTTCGCCCGCCGCCAGCCTGGCTACGGTTTGGCCAGCTTGCACAACGTTTCGGGATTCATCGCCGGACTGGCGATCATGTACGTGACCGGACTGGTGGTTTCCGTCTGAGGTTGGTCGGCACTCACTTGCGCGGAGTGCGGGGGCTTGGGGCCTGCTCGAAACTCAGAGAAACAGATTTTGAATGGAGGCGCGAGCACCCCTGACAGAGCCGCGTTCGTGAGAACGCGGACAAGGCGCCGGGGAAGATTGTCTGGGTCGCCCAAATCGCGGCCCTTCAGCCCAAGACCTGAAATGGCAGTCGATGCGGGTGCGAGGAGCCCCGCAGGGGCGGTGTGAAAATAGCCCAGGGCTTCAGCCCTGGGTATTCAGCCCCAGCCCGAGTTCAGAGTCCCGAAGGGACGATTGAAACCGCAAAGAACAAGCGTTTTTTCAGCCGTCCCTACGGGACTGACGAGGGGGAGGCTTGATCTCAACCCACGCTGAAGCGGTGGGCTATTTTCAGCCCGTCCCAGCCGGGACGGGAGACGGCGCCACCCTCCCAAAGTTCTCCGCGACCCCGCCACCCCCTCGGCTAACGTCGCATGACATAGTTGACCGTGACGGTCGCCAAACCGGGCGGCCCCTCCAGTTCCTCGGGAGTTGGCGGACGAGACCACTCGTAGCGCCATTGCCCTACCGCCCTGAGGGCACTCCGGCAAAGCGCAAAAGAAGGACACTCCAGAAGCATCATCCTCGTGGCGACGACACCTCCGTCTTGGCCGATCCTCACTGCCATCTCAACAACACCATCGGCCAAGGACCGCTTCGCCGCTTCCGGGTAGACCGGATCGACCTTATGGAGCAGGCGTGACAAGAGTTCACCCTGCTTCGAGGGTCGGGCCGCGGGCAGCATGGTGGTCGCCCTCAACGGGGTAAAGGCAAAAAAAAGCGCTGTTTTTCGCGGTTGTTTGAGAACCATCAGCAGGGTGTTTTGCCAGCCACCCCGGGCGGAGCCCTCGCTTCTCCGAAAGCTTGCGGTCCCGTGAATCGTCAAGGCCAGTTCATAGCCTTGGCCGGAATGGGAGAGCCGGCTGACCTCGTACTTCAAACCGGTATTCTCGTTCGTCCGTCTTTTCCATCTGCCATCCGACCCGCACTCTTCCGGATAGAAAGTGAACGTGTCGGCAAACTGCAGTCGCTTGGGCCACGCTGTGGGAGGAAAATCCGTCGGAATCTGGAGGCCCGACCCTTGGGATCCCCCCACCATTCGCGAGAACCAAAGCGGGAAAGCCGGCGACCTGAATTGAAAGGACAGGATCGATTCGCCCTTCGCGAAAAGCCGCGAAGATGGTGCAGTGAAGGCCACGACTTGGAAACCCGGCCCTGAAGTCTGCCTTTCGGGTGCCGTCTCCGGCTGCCCGGACTGGAAAAAGAGCGTCGCCAACAGAAAGAGGATCAAAGTGAGAACCTCCTTCATGTTTGGATAGCACATGGCAAGACTCGACGCCAGCCTCCTGTAGATCGCGACACCCTGATCCGCTATCCTCAAGTCAGAAGTCGGGGGACACGCAGGCGCATCCAAAGGGGGGGCTCCATGCCGGATCACTTTCGCGAAATCACCAGCCAGTCGTGGTTGAGCCGCTTGAAGGGCTCCTTCCAAGGGATACTCTTCGGCATCCTGCTGCTCGTCATCGGCGTAGTTTTCCTTTTTTGGAACGAGGGCCGGGCCGTCACGAGACACCGGGCTCTTCAAGAGGGCGCCGGGATCGTGGTATCGGTCGACCCGGCCGCTCTTGACCCGGACAACGAAGGCAAACTCATCCACTTCACCGGCCTGGCCGCCACTTCCGAGAATCTCAGCGATGAGGCTTTCGATGTTTCCGTACAAGCCATCCATCTGGAGCGGCAGGTGGAGATGTTCCAGTGGAAAGAAAGCAAGGAAAGCAAGTCGGAGAAAAAGCTCGGCGGCGGCACCGAAACCGTCACCGAATACACCTATGAGAGAGATTGGTCGGATCGGCTGATCGACTCGAGCCGTTTCAAGATCCCCGAGGGGCACGAGAATCCGGACAACTTTCCCTTTCCCGGTCGCCGGACTTCGGCCCGCGAAGTGTCGGTGGGCGCCATTCAGCTCTCAGCTGGCGCGGTCTCCGAGATCGGCGGCTGGCAGGATCTGGAGGTTTCTCCGGACGATCTTCCCTCCGCTTTTCGATGGCCGGCCCATTCTCATCAAGGCGGCCTCTATGTCGGTGAGAATCCTTCCTCCCCGGCCCTGGGCGACTTGAGGATTCGATTCCGTCACGTTCCGCCCCAGGAAATCAGCATCGTGGCCCGTCAGTCTGGCGACACCATCCAGCCCTACCGGACCCGGAGCGGCGGTAGCATTCAGTTGGTGCAGCTGGGGCGAGCCGACGCGGAAAGCCTCTTCGCAGGAGCAGCGAGGGGTAACCGAATCATGACCTGGCTCTTCCGGCTCTTCGGATTCCTCGGGATCTTCCTGGGGCTGACCCTGGTCCTCAGGCCGTTGTCGGTGATGGCGGATTTGATCCCTACGC
>JBFGHF010000034.1:0-12548 GCA_041578355.1 Acidobacteriota bacterium | reverse complement strand
GGGGCCCGTCCAGGATCCCCGGCCAGCTCGATTTGGTCAACCCGCCCGCGTGGTTGTAGAAGAAATCCCCGGTCTGCACGAAGATCCCCGAGTCCCACACGATCTTCGATATCAGGCCCCTCTCCTCGTAGTGGTAGGTCCGGGTGCCCGACCCGTCCACCATCCCGGTGCGGCGACCCTTGCCGTTGGAGACCGAGGCGGAGTCGTAGCTGTAGGTCACCGAAGGGGTTCCGGTCGGGTAGGTGATCGAGGTCGGCCGATCGAGGGTGTCGTAGGCGTAGGTGGTGTTGAGGCCCAAGGCGTCGGTCTTGCCGATCTGGTTGGAGTTGTCGTCGTAACTGTAGCCGATCTGCTTTTGAACCGAGGAGTGGATCAGCTCGGGATGCTTCTCCACCGTCAGCCGCGACAGTGAGTCGAAGGTGAAGGTGCGGGTTTGCGATCCCTGGCTGACCTGGGTGAGGTTGTCGAGCACGTCGTAGGTGTAAGTGGTCGTGTACTGCCCCGAGGTCAAAAGCCCCGAGGTCGGATTGGGCTCCACCACCGTCGTCGTCCTGCCCAGGGCGTCGCTGGTGATCTTGCGTTTGGCGCCCACGGGGTCGGTCGACTCCACGGTGTTGCCGCTGTACAAGAAGGTGGTGAAGTGGGTGTCGGGGGTGGTCACCCTCGTCACCCGGCTCAGGCCGTCGTAGAGGTTGGTGGTCCACTGCAGCCCGGTGGTGCTCGTCGGATAGTCCGCGCCGGCGGCGAGCGTCACCGTGAAGGGGTTGCTGGTGCGGTGGTTGCGCTCGTTGCCGTCGTGCTCGCTGCGCGTCCAGTCGCTTTTGGTCCCGTTGTCCACCCCGCTGAGCCAGAGCCTCCCCAGGCCGTCGAAGATCCTCGTTTCCCGTCGATTCTGGGTGGAGTCGATTTTGCGGTCGGTCCGCATCCGGGGCGGCAGCACCGAAGTCTGCTCACGAAACGACGTCACCTCCAGGTTCGAGTAGTAGTTGGTCGTCACCACGACGGTCGACCCTTGGTGGGGCACCCTCACCGTCTTGACGCGTCCCACCAGGTCGTAGGTCCAGGAAGTGACGCGGTTGTTGGGGTCGGTTTGGGAGAGCTGGTAGCCGTAGCCCCACTTGGTGGTGTTGTTGAAATCGTAGCTGAAGCTGGTGGTCAGGTTGTTGGGCGTCGTGGTCGACACCGGATAGGCGAACTGCGTGGTGGAGGTGTAGTTCCAGGTCGTCTTGTAGCCCTTGGGATTGACCTCCTCGCGCCGGTTGCCGGTCACGTCGTAGCGGAAGTTGGTTGCCAGGAAGCCTCCCGTGGTGTTGAGCCAGCGCGACACCTTGGTGAGGTTGCCGCGGGTGGTGTAGAGGGTGTTGTCGAGGGCCGGGTCGCGCTGGGCGGCGCTGCTGACGGCCATCAAGGTGTAGGGGCTGGCGTAGACGTCGTGGCTGTAGGTGGTGCGGCCCACCAGAGTGCTGCCGTCCCAGACGTCCTCCTGGGTCAGCCGGTCGAGGATGTGCAGGCCGTTGATGTTGTAGGTCGACCCGCCCAGATAGCTGCGCGTGATCTTGCGCCGCAGCGCCCCGGTCACTCCCGAGCCGTAGTCGTATTCCCGCTCTTCGATCACGTTGCCCACGGTGTAGTTGCCGGAGGCGCGGGGGTAGCCCGAGGTGTCGTAGTCGAACTCCACCTTGCTCTTCTGGTTGTTCTCGAGGGTGGTGGTCCGGCGGATCACCAGCGGGCTTCCCTTGGCCAGGTCCCAGGTCTTCTCTTCCGTGCGAAGCAGCGGCCCCGAGGGCCAGTTCGGTGCGAAGAATTCGATCCTGATCTCCTTGCCCAGGCCGTCGAAGGTGTGGCGCGTCCAGCTCAGGTCGGGGCGCACCACCTCGCGGGGACCCTCCTTGTACTGGGTGCACTTTTCGCCCGCGCCGTCGTTGGCGTTGATGCAGCGGCCGGTGAGGATGGTCCTGGTCTTGGCGGTGTTGAGGACCCAACTGTACTTGGTGTAGCCCCCTTCGGGATAAGTGATCTGGGTCAGTTGCCGTTCGTAGATGTTGACCTCGACGCCCCCCGGGTTCCTGAGCTTGCCGAAGTCCTGAAAGGTCATCACGAACTTGTTGGCCAGGCGCACACCCGAGGACGCCCAGGTCGGCGGGCGCAGTTCCCAGGTCGAGGTCGTCGACGTGCTGGCGGTCTCGATCAGCGTCCAGACCTGGCCGTTGTCGTTTCCCGACGCGTCCTGCACCTTGACGACGTAGGAGGTCCACTTGTTGGCCGAGCAACTGTAGTTCTTCTCCAACCTGACTTTGCGTCCCAGCGAGTCGATCACCGTCGAGGTGGCCTGGGTGACGGGAGGCTGGGCCGAGCAATTGGCCAGTGTGTGGGTGTAGGTGATCAGGTTGCCGTTGGTGTCGCGGATCTGGGTGGTTCGACCGCCGGCGAAGGTGGTCCGCACGCCCGACTTGCTGATCGCCACGCCGTCCACGCTGTTGCTGCTCTCGCGGTATTGGGCGAAGCTGCCGTCGGTGGAACGCATCCATTCCAAATTGGCAGCCACCCAGGAGGGCACGTCCACGTCGTAGTCCTTGTTCTGGAACTCCTGACGGGTGCCGTCCACCTGCCTGACGATGTAGCGGTTGGGGTCGTAGGTGTTGCTGCCGATCGGATAGGGATCGCCCAGATGGAACAGCTCGGGGCCCAGCTGGATCTCGAAGTAGGGCCCGCTGCCGCCCGCCGGGATGCCCTCGTAGAAATACTTGGTTTCGCCGAAGACCACGCGCTCCACCCATTCGGAGAAGATCGAGTTGTAGGCGGCGCTCACGGGCAGGTCGAAGCCGCTGCGCCCGCGCAGTTGGAGCAGGGGAATCAGCACCTGGACGTTGAGGTTGCGCAGGTCGATGTTCTCGCGCGCCCCGCCGTAGGCGCGGTAGGGAAGCACTCCGGTCGCGTTCGAGTCGGTCACGAAGTTGGTGTTCTCCTGGGCCGTCAGCCGGGGGGCCGACATCAGGATGAAACCGGACAGAATCAACCCGAAAGCAAAACGGCGACAATAGAGGCGCAAACGAAAACCGGTTCGAAACATCTATTCTTCACCTCGGCCCGCCGGACACTGGCGGGCGCTGCGATTCTTTGTTTTTCAGAGTTAAACCGCGGAACTCTAGGGCTCCACGAAAATATTGCCGTGATTGCTGAGCTGAAAACTCTCCAATTCCACCACCGATTGACGGGCGCCGTAGACGATGCGCTCGATGCGGAAGGGCAGCACGATTCCCTCCACGCTCCGGTAGTCGTCGTAGACCAGGTCTTCGAGGTCCGCCTCCAGGCGGCCGTCGCGGGAGTGGATCGGAATGCGCAGCCCGGCCAACAGATAGCTCTCGGCGTCGACGACCAGCTGATAATCGCGCTGCCGGTCGAGCGGGTCGGCGCCGGAGGGATCACGGCGTCTCACCTGCACGTCGACCAAGTAGAAGCCGCCGGTCCGGGTCCCCACCGTGGCCCGCACCCACTCGGCGCCCCGAGGGACGAGACGCCCCCTCAGAAAAGCCGCCAGAAATCCGCTCACCGGATTCAGCCCCAGGGGCCGGTTGGATGCGTCGGCGGCGGAAACCGCCTTGCGCTGTCCGTCCTCCACGACCCAACCCCCGCGCCCGTCCGTCACATAGAGCCGCACTCCCTGCGCGGAGGAGCTTTGAATCCAGACCTGGTCGATTCCGCGGGCGCGAATGTCGAGCGTCGATTCGATGTCGCCCTCACCGGACGCCGCCCAGCGGCGACCCGTCGCCCGCGTGTCGCCCAGCGCCGTCAACAGTTCCGCCCCGCCGTGGGCCTGCACCGATTCGGTGAGTATTCGAACGCCCTCGGCGGAAGGCTGCCCACTCAGATTGAGGCTGAAGAAGGCCGCCACCACCGGAACCATCGTCGCGAAAGAGCCGAGAATCTTCACGTCACAACACCTTTGTAAAGTCTTTTGCAGACCAAGTCGGCGGTCACCCCGACCGCAACGGGGCGAGCATAGCAACAGGCGGGCCAGGCCCATGAATCATTTTTACCGGGAAAAAGGGCATTTTTACCGGATTTCACAACAGTCTCTGCCGGACCGATTCGAACTCGGCGATTTAGCCCAACTTGAACTATTCGAGCACGCGATCCGACAATATGGATGTGAATGATGATTCGCCCTCAGTCATCGAGGAGATCGAGCTGAGGCTCTTCGGCCGTCCCTTCGCCGAGTTGGATGAGAGACTCTCTCAGTCGCGGCGGCTCTGGCGGGTCTGGGAGGTGATCGGTCTCGGCTACGAAGATGCTTCGCTGAATCTGAAGTCGATGACCCGGCGGAGCGGGATGGGGCGCACCCAGCTCACCGAAAGGCTCAAGGGGAAGATCGGGCTCACCCCCCACGAACTCCTCACCCGCTTCCGGCTCTGGCGGGCCGTGCATCTGATGGTCGACCGCGAGTTGACCCTGACGGAAATCGCCGACCAAACCGGCTTCGACGAGCTGGGCAACTTCAGAAGGCACTTCCTGAAGCGGCTGGAGGAGCGCCCCCGGCCCTTCCGCGAGTCGCTGCTGGCATCGAAGTCGGAGGAGTAGTCAGGCACCGCCGCTCACTCTCCACGGCTTTTTGGGGCCCCGGGGGAACACCGAAATATTTTCATCCAGCCATCAAACTTTTTTCTCCCTAAAGCGTCTTATCTATTTGGCCGTAAGCACGGAGGTTCCGAGGCGACGGGGTGTTCCCCGGCGCCGGCCGATCGGCAGGAGCATCTTCGAGCGCCTTCATCCGACCCGAAAAAATGAGACCCATCTGCGCCTCCCCTGTTTGCGCGGTTTTGGCATTGTTCACGTCGGCGGCCGCCTTCGGGCAGCCTCTATTTCTCGACCCGGAGCGACCCGGGGTGGTCTTTTCCACCTACATCGGGGACGAAGCTCAGGAGTACGCCACCGACATTGCCATCGATCCCCTGGGCAACATCTACATCACCGGTTTCATCGATTACGAATCACTGGGATACGACTGGTCCAAGCGAGACGTGCTGGTCGTCAAACTCAGCGCCGACGGTTCGCGAGTCCTCTATCGGCGGGTGTTCGGCGGCAGCGATTGGGACGGTGCGTCCTCCATCGCCGTCGACGCTTCGGGAAACGCCTACATCGCCGGCACCACCGTCTCCCGCGATTTCCCAATCTTGAACTCGCTTCACGAGAGACGACGCGACGGCCATCACACCGACGCCTTCGTGGTCAAGCTCGACGCTCAAGGGGAAACCGTCTTTGCGACCTATCTGGGGGGCACCGCGGCCGATGTGGCGGGTCCCATTGCGCTCGATCGGCAAGGCTTCATTTACGTGGCGGGAGGGTTTTCCCCCGGCACTCCGGGCCTCATCCAGCGCGTCTACTCGTCTCGGGTTCCGGCGGTCGTCAAGCTGCGCGGTGACGGGCAAGAAGTCGTCTTCACCCGGATGCTCCTGGTGGACGACCACGAGTTCTTCCAAGGAAACGACGATATCCGGGGCTTGGCGATCGACGCCGACGGCTCCATCCACCTGGCCGGCTACAGCTGGAACGGCGGCTTGGTCATGGTCAACCCCATTCAGGGCGAAATCGCCGGCCAGTCCGACGTCTTCGTGATGAAGCTCGACCCCACGGGCAAGCAAATCCTCTTCTCCACATACTTGGGAGGGATGATCCGCGACGAGGCCTACGATCTGGCGCTCGACAAGTCGGGAAACATCTATATCACCGGTTTGACCAACGTGGTCGGATTCGAGGTGAAAGAAGGTTTCACCTCACAATTGGGAGCGACTCGTTGCATGAGTTGCGCTTTTGTGGCCAAGATCGACCCCGGCCGCTCGCGGCTCTCCTGGGCCGTCCGCTTCGGCGGCTCGGAGCAACGGGAGACGATCGCTTCGAGCATCGCGGTTGACGCTTTCGGCGCGGCTTACGTGACCGGTTACACCGATTCGGACACCTTCCCCCGCAAGAGACCTCTTTCCCGGTCGTTCTGGGGAATCCTCGATCAGTTCCTGGTCAAGCTCCACCCCTCAGGCAAGGAGTTCCAGTACGCCAGTTACCTGGGAGCGGAAGGCCCCGACTTCGCAACCGGTCTCGCCTTGGACGCGGAGAGGAACATCTATCTGGCGGGAAGCGCCCGCTTCAATTATCCGCTGGTCTCGCCCCACCAGGACACCTGGATGGGCGAGCTCGATCTGGTGGCGGTCAAGCTGGAAGCGGTCGACCACATCCTTTACTTTCCGCATTTCGCGGCGGGTTCTTCGGGTTCGGCGGAAATCGGCAGCGAACTGACCATCGTCAACCTGGACGACCGGGCCTGGAACCGGATCCAGCTCAAGATCCGCGATGAAGAGGGTCGATTGCTGCCTCTCGAAATCAACGGCAAGAACACGGACGGGACTTTCGAGGTCAGCATTCCGCCCCTGGGGACGACAACCATCACGACCGCCACCGGCGGTCCTTTGACCGCGGGTTCAGCGACCGTTTATTCGATTCTGCCGGCGACGGGCAGCCTCTCGTTCGTCAGCAGCGAAGGCCGCGCCGCAGTGCTCTCCGGCGAGGCCACCTCGGAATTCAACTCCCCGGTTGTCTATGACGGTCAGACCCTCACCGGACTGGCCATGATGGCGATCCGCGATGGCCAGCTGATCGAGCTGGAGCTGTTCGACTCGACCGGCAGAAAAGTGTCCTCGGCAGTGCTGTCTCTGGACGCCTGGCAACAGCAAGCCCGCTTCATCGATCAGCTGGACTGGAATCCCAAGCCCAGCTTCAACGGCTTTCGGGGAACGATCAAAGCCCGCAGCAGCGGCAGATTGGCCGCGCTGGCGCTACTGGCGGGGAGCCGGCAACTGGCGACCCTCCCGGTGAACAGTAAATGACGACGCAACGATTGATTCGAACCGCTTCCCTGCTCTGCGTCCTGCTGACGGCGGAGATCCTCGCCCAGCCGCTCCATTCGGCGGCGCCCAGGGTGAGGTTCAGCACGCTCCTGGGAGGCTCCTTCGAGGAGACCATCGTGGCGGCCGCAATCGACGGCGGGGGAAACATCTACGCGGTCGGCGCCACCAATTCGCAGGACTTTCCGGGCACGCAGCCGGGGACCTTCGGCCACAAACGCGATGTCTTTGTGAGCAAATTCGACGCCTCGGGACGGCTCCTTTTCTCGCGCTATTTCGGCGGCATCGAGAACGATTGGCCCGTGGCAGCCCGCCTGACACCCGCCGGAGAGCTTCTGGTGGCGGGGATGACCGAGTCGTCGTCGTTTCCGATTCTCAAGGCGATGCCGGGGGCCCCGACGAGCCGGATCTCGATGTTCCTCCTCAAGCTGAGTCCCAACGGCGACCTGCTTTTTTCGACGAGGCTTGGCTCCGGTCAGGGCGACAGCTTGGCCGGAATGGCTGTCGATTCGACGGGCGCCGCTGTACTCGCGGGTCGGACCTTTTCCGACTCCTTTCCGGTGAAGAACGCCATTCAGGCTTCGCCGGGCGGTGAAAACGACGCTTTCGTCCTGCAAGTTTCGCCCGACGGCCGAGAGATCCAGTTCTCCACTTATCTGGGCATCATCAACCACCAGGAAGCACTGGCCGTCGACGTGGATCGTCAAGGGAAAATCTATCTTCTCGGGACGGGCGCTCTCTTCACCGAAACCAACGTCGACCTTCACCGTCCGGGTCAGTGGGTCGCCAAGCTCGACCCTCACCAGCGCCGCATCGCCTATGTCTACTACCTTCCCGGGGTCGACCCGCGCTCCCTGGCCGTCGACTTCGAGGGGTCGGTATTCGTGACGGGCCGAGCCCGAGGCAGCGTACCGGTCGAGGACTCCCTGACACTCGATCACGAGCCCGGGCCTTTTCTCGCCAGAATCGATGCCCGGGGAGAGCGGCTGGTCTTCACCCGAGTTTTCCAAGGACTCAACCACGAGGCGGGATCGGTGATCGCTTTGGACCCGTCGGGCAACCCCGTCATCGCGGGCCTGACACAACTTCGTCCTGCGCCCGTATCGCCCTGGAATCCCGCGCTGGGAGAAGTCCCGGATTCCTCCGGCGATTCCCGGTGGGACGGGTTCCTGATCAAAACGGACCGTCGCGGACAGACGATTTTCTCCGGCTATTGGGGCGGAGCCGAGTCCGACTGGCTGGCGACCTTGGCCGTGTCCGATACGGGCACGATCGTGGCCGCCGGCTCGACTCAGTCGCAGAACTTTCCGCTCTTGCAGCCTCATCAGTCGAAGCTGCGCGGAGCTGCCGACGCCGTTCTGATCTCCATTCAGGCCCCCGAAATGGCGCTTTTTCCGCACTTCGCCAGCGGCGAAAGCGGAGGAGTTCAGATCCACACCCGTCTGATGCTTCACAATCCGGACTCCCGCAGGGCGGCGGAAGTGATCGTCGAGACGCGGGATGGAAAAGGCAAACCAGTGCCGGTCGATTGGAGCGGACGTCCGGCCACTTCCCGGCTCGAACTCCTGATCCCGGCGGGCGGCAGCGACGTAATCCGCACCGTCGGCAAAGGCGCCCTCAGGTCGGGTTCTTTGTCGGTGATGTCCTTCCAGAAGATCGATACCGGACTAGTCTTCGGGGGTTCGGCCGGAAGCGCCGGAATCCAGCCCGCCCAGCTGAATACCCGTTTTCGCGGGCCCCTGGAGCAAAGCGCCGGTGTGGACACCGGCCTTGCTCTGATGAACACCGCGGTCGCTCAGAACCTCAGCCTTCAGCTGCTCGATTCGAAAGGCAAGGCGGCTGCGGCTGCCGTTTTGCGCCTCGAATCTCTGGAGCAGACCGCGCTCTTTGCGCAGCAGATCGACTGGCAGCCCGCCGTCGATCTCGCCGATTTTCGGGGAACGATCCGCTTGACCGGCGAAACGCCTTTCGCCGCCCTGCTGCTGCGGGTCATGGAAGGGGAATTGGAGACCCTGCCCCTGGTGAGTCAGGAGGTGAGGTGAGTGCTTGGCGGAAATCGCCGGCGTTGTATCGGCCTCGCAGCGTTCGGTTCCAAGTCGAGATTGATCTCGATGCCCGCAGAGGAGCAGAATCGAGATGAATGGGGGTCGACCGCGCCTCCTGCATGCGACTCCGGGTTTTGCGGCGCAGGTGATCCTGAGGCGCGATAGGCGGCGCAGAGAACGCCGAGACCCCGATCACAACCCCTGAGCGGCGCTCGCCGCCGAGGAAGGAACTTCGATGGCAAACATTACAGAAGTTGCGCCCGACACTTTTCGGATCTCCGTCTATTCCTCGGATATCAACATCCAGTTCAACCACTTTCTGATCCGTGACGATGAACCGTTTCTGGTACACGCCGGCTATCGCGCCATGCACCCCGAACTGCGCCAAGCCGTGGGCACACTGATCAAGCCGTCCAAGCTCCGCTGGATCGGTTTCAGCCATTTCGAGTCCGACGAATGCGGCGGTTTGAATCACTGGCTGGAAGAAGCCCCGTCCGCCCAACCCGTCTGCAGCTTTGTCGGGGCCGCGGTGACCGTCAACGACTTCGCCATCCGGCCCGCCAGAAGCATGCAGCAGGGCGAGGTCCTGGAAACCGGAAAATACCGCTTCCGCTTCTGCTCGACCGCCCACCTGCCGCACGGCTGGGACGCGGGCGTATTCTTCGAGGAGAAGCACAGGACACTGCTCTGCTCCGATCTATTCTTTCAGGACGGAAACGTAGAGCCAATCACCGAAAAGGACGTTTTGGGCCGGGCTCGCAAGGCATTGATCGATTCTCAGGCGGGACCGCTGGGCAATTCCGTCCCCTACACGCCGATGACGCAGAAGATCCTGCACGGGCTGGCCGAGCTCAAACCGCGCACGCTGGCGGCCATGCACGGGTCGACCTACGTCGGGGACGGCGCCGCTGCGCTGCGGGGCTTGGCCGTGGTGCTCAAAGAGACGTTCTCCAAACCGAGCGGTGAGAGCGTCACGAAGCCCGCCCCGACCCTGAGCGATTGAGCTGCAATCTTGAGGGCGTGTCGTTCAAATCGAAGAATGGGTCCATCTGAGGCCGAGAAACGGGTATCGACCGGGTGGGGTTTCTAAGAAGTTTGCCACACGCTTGGAACGCCGGCATCCTTGCCGGCATCCGGGCGCTCGCGCCCGGCGGGGCCGGGCGTTGCCGCCTGGAAGGCGGCGTTCCAAGTCCTTCGCGGAGTTGCGCAGATTCGAAAGGCGGCCTTTTTCGATACCCTCTCACGTAGGCGGCTCGGTGGCACTCCCTCGGTCCCTGGGGCCACCATCGACCACTCGCCAAGTCCTTTCAAGCAGACATCCCGAAACGCTTGGCGGCGCGGGCGCGGGCTTTGGCGGCTTCCACCTCGCGGTCCCGCGGCGGGGCGTTGGTCACCAGCGAGTCGACCAAACGCCGCGCAACCTCCGAGACCTCCTCGACAGCCTGATGGAAGACGGCCTCGTTGGCCTGCGACGGTTTGGTGAATCCGCTCAGCTTGCGCACGAACTGCAAGGCCGACGCCTGAATCTCTTCGTCGGTGGCGGGAGGATCGAAATTGAAGAGCGTCTTGATGTTTCTGCACATGGCGGGGCCTATGATGCCATATTCCAGCCGATGCCGATCCCGATGCCGAGCGGTTCACTCGATGGAATCAATTGAAGTAACCTTGGTGCATGGGGAGAAGTTCCCGTAACGAAGGACTCAGAGGGTTGCGTGAAATCCTCGCTCGAAAAAGGCCGCTGCACGTCATTTCGCCGCCGCGCTGCGCCTCGACTGCGCTGGCTCGAGCCCTCTTGAATCATTCCCGCGTCGGGCCTTACGTTCACGAACCTTGCGATCTGTATTGCCACCGCTCGGCGCCCATCTCTTCGATCATCGATCGCTTGCAGGGTCTGAAGAGTGCAGCTTCACCAGATCGGCGCAGGCCCTCCATCCCTTTGATCAAGGAGATGACATTCCAAATGGGGACCGGTGAGGTCTGCAACGCGTTTCTGCAAGCAGCCCGTTCCCCTCTGCTCTTTCTGGTCCGCGATCCGCGCCGGACCATCGAGTCGCGTCTGCGCCGGGTGGCCCGCGATCTCGCCAAAGAAAAACCTGGCCCGGAGCTCCGGACCCGACTCGGCCGGGCCGTGGAGTCGAGGGACTACGGCGGCCTCGGAGACGTCTTCAATGAGGATGTTTTCCCCCTCGACCGTACCGGCTGGCGCCATCTCGACCGGCAACTTCGGCGCTGTCGAAAAAACGGAATCGGATACCGGATTCTGGACGCGAGTGATTTTCGAGAGCGGCCGGGGCCCTGCCTGCGGGAACTCTGCCGAACCTGGAAGCTCGACTACGAAGAAAACATGCTGGAGTGGAGCGACGACGACGGTTTGACCCTCGGAGGGATGGGCGAACAAGAAGCCTGGTACCGGCGGGTTCTCCAGAGCAAGGGGGTCGAAGCGGAAACCGACAGCCCGATCTCCCCAGATCGACTGCCGGAACGCTTCCGAGATCACCTGCCTTTCGCGGTCGGTATCTATGAAGCGACCCTGGCCGACCCTCGATTGATTCGCTGACTGAAGGTGTTGCACGACCCGGGGGCGAAACTGGGAATGGGCGTCCGGCGCAGCAAGAAAGCTCGCCCCTTGCGGATCAGGTATCTTCCAGCACCAATTCCATGACGGCGACGTCCTGCCATTTGCCGTTTTTGAAGCCGATTTCCTTCTGGATGCCGACCATGCGGTAGCCGAAAGTCTTGTTGTACTCGATGCTGGCGCGGTTGCTGGCGAAGATGCGGGCGGCCAGATGACGGTAGTCGTACTGACGGCAGCGTTCCAGGAGGGCTCGTTTGATGAACGAACCGTAACCTCTGCGGATCTGGGAGCGTCGCAGGTAGACGGAGGTCTCGCAGCAGAAGCGGTAGGCCGGACCTTCGCCGAAGGACTTAATCACGCCCCAGCCGAGGACTCGGCCGTCCCGCTCCAGCAGCAGATAGCATTCCCGCGGCCCGAAGCCCTCGATCTGACCGCGGATGTCGCTTTCGGTCTTGAGTTGGTCGTCCATCGTGGCGTCGCCCGCGGCGATCGATTCGTTGTATATCTCGGCGATCACAGCCGCGTCCTCCGGCTCCGCATCCCGGATCGACAACACGTTCCCGCTTTTGCTCGGGGGACGGCCCCGCTGCGACTTCCGACCCTGAGTCCCGAGCGCCGAGTCCCGAGCCGGGGGCTTTCGCAGGATCCGACCCGGCAGCCGATCCAGAAGTGCGCCCTTCTCCAAGACCAGGGTCCCGTTGACCCACAAGTATTCCGTACCCTGGCTGAGCTGTCTCGGATCATCGAAAGTGGCGCGCTCTTGCACCCGGCCGGGGTCGAGAAGCACCAGATCGGCGTAGTTCCCTTCCCGGATGCTGCCGCGTCGCCGCAGCCCGAGCCACCACGCCGGCTGGGACGTGATCTTGCGGACCGCCTGGCCGAAGGGCAGACGTCCGGTTTCCAGGGTGTAGCGCTGCAGGAATCGGGTGAAGGCGCCGAACGTCCTGGGGTGCGGCGTCCCGATCTGGCGGGGAGCGTTGACCGGGTAGCTCCAGGAATCGCTGCAGACGATGGAATGCTCCCAAAGGATGGCGG
>JBFGHF010000033.1:0-12605 GCA_041578355.1 Acidobacteriota bacterium | reverse complement strand
CGGTCCTGGCCCAGGCGGTGTACGGCACGATTGCGGGCACGGTGGTTGACGAGACAGGAGGGGTTCTGCCGGGCGTCGAAGTCAGGATCGCCAATGCGTCCAAGGGGACTTCCTGGACAGTGATCACCGACGCCAATGGCAACTTCCGCCGAGAGCGCCTGGTGCCCGGTCCCGGCTACTCGGTGACGGTGTCCCTGGAAGGTTTCAAGACTCACGTCCAGGAAAACATCACCGTTCAGGTGGATGCGGTCGTCGATCTCCGCATCACTCTGGCACTCGGACAGCTTGCCGAGCAAGTGACGGTCACCGGAGCACCTCCGGTCTTGAAGACCGAGAAGACGGACGTGGCCGTTTCGTTCAGTGAAAAAGAGGTCACCGAACTGCCCATTTTCGAGAGGAACTTCACGCAGTTTCTGCTTCTGTCGCCCGGAACTCAGACGCTGGCTTGGCAACACGCATCCAGCGAGAACCCGCAAGGCAGCCGCCAGATCATGGTCAACGGTCAGCACTTCAGCGGGACCGGTTTCGAGTTGGACGGGACCAGCAACCGCGATCCCATCCTCGGCATCATCGTCATCAATCCGACGCTGGAAGGAGTCACCGAGGCCAAAGTGACAGCCCAGAACTACGACGCCGAGTTCGGCCAGGCGACGGCCGGCGTGGTCACCGCGCAGACCAAGTCCGGCACCAACGAATTCCACGGCAGCGCCTTCCTCTTTCGGCGTAACGACATTACGACCGCGCGCAATCCGTTTACGCAATCGGCGGGAGGTGTGGACGGCGATCCCGACAAGTTCCTTCCCGACACTCTTTGGAATCAGTTCGGCGGGTCGATCGGAGGCCCCATCGTCAAGGACAAGGGCTTCTTCTTTTTCGATTATCAGGGGACGCGTCGCAAGAACGGCGGCTCCATTCTCACCACGGTACCGACGGCCCTGGCCCGGACCGGGAATTTCAGCGAATACCCCTTCACCATCTACGATCCGACCACCGGTCAGCCCTATACCGACAACATCATTCCACAGTCACAAATCTCGACGCAGGCACAGAATCTGATCAACCAGCTTCCCCTGCCCAACCTGGGCGATATCGCCAACAACTTCACGGCCGCCGGAATCGAAGCTTTTGACGACAACGCTTTCAACGTTCGCGGCGACTGGTTCTACTCCACCAATCTGAGCATTTTCGGACGCTACAGCTTCGCCGACTTCGACCGTTCCGGACCCGGCGCCTTCGGGGAACTGCTGGGCGGGCCGGCTTTCGACAACATTTTCTTCGCCGGCTCTTCGCAGGTCAGGAATCAGAGCATCGCCACGGGCTTCGACTACACCCTCAATCCAACCACGATCACAGACTTCCGCTTCGGCTTCTTCCGATACAAAGTGGCGGTGCTCCCGGGCGGGGTGGGAACGACCCCGGCGGCCGACGCCGGCATCCCCAACCTCAACAGCGTCCCGGGACTCAACCAGGATCCCATCTTCACCTCCGGCATGCCCTTCTTCGACATCGGAGGACCGGCGGGCGGGTTTCGTTTCGGTTATTCGCTGGGGGCCAACCAGTGCAACTGCCCCCTCGACCAAGAAGAGCAGCAGTGGCAGTGGGTGAGCAACTGGATCACCACTCGAGGAGACCATACCTACAAGTTCGGCGCCGACATCCGCTGGGCGCAGAACCGACGCATTCCCAGCGACTCGCACCGGGCGGGCGAGCTCTTCTTCCGGGAGAACGCCACGCGCGGCCCGGACGGCACCGGCGGAGCCGGGATCGCCAGCTTCCTGCTCGGGGAGGTCACCGAGTTTCGCCGCTTCGTCAGTGAGACCACCGACGCCGAAGAGCGCCAGAAGCGTTGGTTCTTCTATGGCCAGGACACCTGGAAGGTCAATCAAAGCCTCACCCTCAATTACGGCCTTCGCTGGGAGATCTACTTCCCCGAGACGGTCACGCTGCCGGGCCGCGGAGCCTGGTTCGACGTAGCCACCGGAGAGCTTCGTGTGGGTGGCGTCGGCGACGTCGGCTTCGACGGCAACGTCGAGAACAGCTACACCAACCTGGCGCCGCGATTCGGGCTCACTTACCAGATCAACCAGGACTCGGTTCTGCGCATGGGTTACGGACGCAGTTTCGACCTGGGCGTGTTCGGGTCTACCTTCGGCCACGCTGTGACTCAGAACCTGCCGGTTCTGGCACAGCAGAATCTGAACCCGGCCAGCATCTTCGACAGCGTATTCGACCTGGCGTCCGGCCCCCCCACTCCGCCCTTCCCTGCACCTGGGCAGAACGGCCGCTTCCAGGCGCCCGACGGAGTCACTTTCTTCGTCCGGCCCGAGAAGATGCGGTTGCCCACTCTCGATGCTTGGAACGTCACCTATCAACAGGAGTTCGCCAACAACATCGCGCTCGAGGTTGCCTACGTAGGCAACAAGGGAACCCACGTCTTCGCCGGCGATGGACCCGATTACAATTTCAACGTCCCCATCATCGACTCGAATCCGGCGGGTCGCGGGCAGTTCACCCCGACCAACAGCCGGCGGCCCTTCTTCAACGGGCCCATCCAGGGGTTTGGCGGTCCCTTCGGACTGAGCCAGGGTTTCCGCTATTTCGGCAACGACGCCTCCAACAACTACCACGCCTTCCAGGCGAAGGCCGAAAAGCGCTTCTCCAGGGGCTACTCCCTGCTGGCACACTATACGGTGGGTCAGGCACGCAATTACCAAAACAGCTACTTCCCGTGGAACGCCCAGATCGAGTACGGCCCGAGCAGTCACGATCGCACCCATGTCTTCGTGGTCAACAGCCTGATCGAGCTGCCCTTCGGGCAAGGAAAGCGTTACGGCACCGACATGTCTAGAGTCGCGGATGCGTTCGTGGGTGGCTGGCAAGTGAATTTCACAACCAATTGGAGCAGTGGATTGCCCTTCGACGCCACACACGCCGATTGCGGCGCCTTGCGCGACACCGGTCCCTGCCGACCCAATCAGGTCGGCGAGGCGAACACGGGCGGCGGCCGAAGCGGCTGGTTCACCGTCGGATCCGGTCCGGGAACTCCATGGGAAATCCCGGCTCCCGGCACTTTCGGCAATCAGGAGGAGAACAGTCTTCGGGGCCCCGGTTTCGCTTCCACCGATCTGTCGATCTTCAAGAACTTCAGCCTGGGTGAGGACATGAGGCTGCAGTTCCGCGCCGAAATCTTCAACCTCTTCAACCACGTCAACCTGGCTCGGCCCGGCGGAGGACGCTTCAACGGCGGGGCCTGCGTCGACTGCAACCCGGCCGAAGACGGGCGAATCACCGGCCTGCCGCAAGGGGCCACGATGCGCCAAGTCCAGTGGGCCTTGAGGTTGGAGTTCTAAGGGCCGAAGTTGGATGGATTCTTCCCAGCCCGAAAGCATTGCGTCACCGAGCCCGGGATTTCCCAACCCCGGGCTGTGGTGTGGTCCGGTCATCTTCCAACCCTGACGCGTTCGCGCCCGCCCGAAATGAACGGGTCGGCGCGATCGGGCCGCTGGGTTGCGCTGCTCTTTGCGTCGGTGCTCCTCAGTGTCGTTTCCGGGTGCCGGCCCGCGGTGGATCCGCCGATCCTGTACGCCCTCGATGAATCGCCCTTCCGCGCCCTTCGGGATATCCCGCGGGCGCGGGTCTTCATCTTCTATCGAACCGACTGTCCCGTCTCGAATCGCTACGTGCCGGAGATCCGACGCTTGCATGAAGAGTTCACGGCGCGGAGAATCGACTTTCGCCTGGTCTTCGTCGATCCCGAGCAGCCCGCCTCCGAGATCGAGCAACATCTCGGGGAATTCGACCTGCGGATTCCCGCCCTGCGCGACCCCTTCCACGATTTCGTCGACTGGACGGGAGCCCGGATCACGCCCGAGGCTGCGCTTGTCACCGCGTCGGGAGAACTCGCTTACCGCGGCCGGATCGACGACCGGTTCATCGACTTCGGCCAGGAGCGCGCACAACCGACTCGCCGTGACCTGCGCGAAGCGCTACAAGCCCTTCTTGCGGGCCAAGGGGGCTCCCCGACCTTGAGTGATGCCGTGGGATGCTATATTTCCGATCTTCGCAAGTCCCTCTGAGAGCGTTTCTGCTCATCGCCTTTCCCGGTCTCGGGGTGGTTGGATGCTCTTCCCCCGAGGTCACTTTCACACGTGACGTCGCCCCGATTCTGTTCGAAAACTGCTCTGACTGCCACCGGCCGGGCGGTTCGGGACCGTTCAGTCTGCTCGAGTACGCTTCGGCGAGAAACCGGGCCGGGCAGATTGCCGATGTTACGTCCCGCCGAGTCATGCCTCCCTGGCTTCCCCAATCCGGCGGCCCGGACTTCGTCGGCGAACGGCGGCTCAGCCAGGAGCAGATCCTCACCTTGCGGCGCTGGGCCGAGCAGGGCGCGCCCCAAGGCGCCCCCGAAGATCTTCCGGCGCCCCCGGACCTCGCCTCCGGCTGGCGCCTGGGGGAACCCGACCTTGTGCTGGAGCAGTCCGTGGGGTACCCGCTCGCCGAGGAGGGTCGCGACGTCTTCCGCAACTTCGTTTTCCCGGTTCCGGTGTCGGAAAGACGTTATATCCGCGCCTTGGAGATTCGCCCCGGTAACGAGAGGGTCGTCCATCATGCCAACGTTCTGGTCGATCGCAGCGGTGTCTCGCTTAGACTCGACGAGCAAGACCCCGGGGTTGGCTTCGCGGGGATGGAGCTGACTCTGGAATCCGAGACCTTCGAGCCTCAGACCCACTTTCTCTTCTGGAAACCCGGCTCCGATCCGACCTGGGAACCACGGGGGATGACTTGGGAAGTAAATCGTCGGACGCATCTCGTCCTCAACATGCACTTCCAGCCCTCGGGCAAACCCGAAAGCATCAGGCCTTCGCTGGCACTCTACTTCAGCGACGAGCCGCCCAGCCGTTTTCCCATGCTGCTGCAGCTCGAGAATGACGCCGCACTCGACATCCCCCCGGGTGTGAGCGACTTCAGGGTTTCCGACCAACTGGTTCTTCCGGTGGACGTTCGGGTGCTGGGGGTTTACCCGCATGCCCACTATTTGGGACGGAAACTCGAGGCCAGCGCCGCGCTGCCCGGCGGGACACGGCACGAGCTGATTTCCATTCCGGATTGGGATTTCAATTGGCAGGGAGTCTTTCGCTACAAGACACCGCTCTTTCTGCCCGCGGGCACGCGGCTCTCCATGGAGTATCACTACGACAACTCGACCGACAACCCGCGCAACCCCCACAATCCGCCCCAGCGGGTGATGGCGGGTAATCAGTCGAGCGACGAGATGGCCCACCTCTGGCTTCAAGTGCTGCCCGAACGGCGCGAGGACCGCCTGCTGCTCCAGGAAGCCTTGATGCTCAACCGACTCGAAAAAGCGCCCGCCGACCCGGTGGCGCTCACCAATCTGGGCGCCGTGTTGCAGGCCCGCGGCGACTTAGCCGGGGCCATCGAGCTCTTCCGAAGGGCCATTCGGGCCCGGCCCGACGACGCCACTGCTTTGAACAATCTCGGTGCGGCGCTTCGATTGTCCGGCCGGATGGATGAAGCGATCGAAAACTTCCGGGCGGCGGTCTCGGCCCGACCCGACTACTTCACCGCTCACTACAACCTGGGGACGTCGCTCTTGACGACCGGCCAGCCGGGTCGGGCCGTGCTTCATTTCGAACGGGTGGTCGGTAATGACCAAGAGGATCTCGCGGCCCGCCGCAATCTAGCCCTGGCCAGTGCCTTGGCGGGACGGTTTGAGAAGGCGGAGTCGAATTACAAACACCTGATCGGTTCGCACCCCGACGACCCGGAGTTGCATGGAGAACTGGCCGTGGTGCTGGCCCAACGTGGCCGTATGGTGGAGGCGCGCCGGCATTTCGAGCGGCTCTTGGAAGTCTCTCCGAACAGCGCTCCGGGACACGCCAATCTGGGACGGCTCCTGGCCCAGCAGGGTGATGTCGATGCCGCCCTTCCTCATCTGCGCGAGGCGGTGAGGCTCGATGGCGCCAATGCCGACAACCATAATCAACTGGGCGTGGCGCTGGCCATCAAGGGCGACATCGCCCAGGCCACCCGCCACTTTCAACGCGCTCTCGACCTCGAGCCCAGCCACCGCGAAGCCCGGGAAAACCTGCGCCGGGCGCTCGGCCAAGACTAGTGCAGCGCGTCGTCAGTTCTGAGCCATGGGTCAGCGAGTTATCCTCGTCGTTCGGCTAGGCGTCGCGACGGTTTTCAAGCCGTGCCCGTGGGCTGCATGGCATACTGCTGGTGGCCGATGGTGAAGATCGCTTTACTTGCCTTGCTCTTCGTGAGCCCGGGTCCCGCCGGGCGGGTGGTGCAGCCTCTTCAATCGGAGCTGAGCCGCGTCGAAGACCTGATTGAGTCATCCAATCTCAACGAAGCACTCCTGCTCCTGGAAGACCTGGCCGCACGGGCGCCGGAGAACGCGGAGGTACTCGCGAGACTGGGAGAGGTCTACTACAGGAAAGCAGAGTACTTTCAGGCGCTCGATCCGCTCCGGGAGGCTTTGCGATTGCAGCCCGATCACAGGCGGGCCACCCAGTACAGGGGCGCCAGCCTCTATTTTCTGGGGCGTCTGGAAGAGGCCCTCCCCGATCTCGAAAAAGCGCTCGAGTGGTTTCCCGAGAATGTCAACTTCCAGAACATTCTGGGACTCTGCTACGTGCAGAGCGAGCGGACCGACAAGGCGCGCCGGCTCTTCAGCAAGATCTTCGGATTGGACTCCGAAACGGCCCCGGCCCACCTCCTCAGCGGCCGGATGTTCCGCGAGCAGGACGTCTGGCGCCCCGCCAAACTGGAACTCGAAAGGGCGCTTCAGCTCGACCCCAAGCTGCCCATGGCCCACCTCTACCTGGGCGAGATCGCCTATGCACAGCGCCGCTTGGAGGATGCCCTGCGCCACTTCGCGGCCGAAGTGGGAATCAACCCCGGCATGTGGATGGCTTACTATCGCAGCGGCGAGGTGCTGTTTGAACTAGAAAGAATGGAAGAGGCGGTCATCCAGCTGCAACGGGCGCTTTGGCTCAACAAGTTTTTTGCCGGGCCCTACCTGGTCCTGGGACAGATCCAGTTGCGCGAGAAAAAGCTCGAGATGGCCATCGACAGCTTTCGGCGGGCCGTCCGGTTTGACTACACCAACCCCAACGCTCACTATCTGCTGGGCCGCGCCCTTTCTCTGGCTGGGCAGAAGGAGGAGGCGGAGAGAGAATTGGAGCTCTCACGGCGATTGCGGGAGCAGCAATGACATCGTCTCCACTTCCAGAGCTGCAATCGTCAGGCCGTGCTGCCCAGATCAAGATCCGGGGACATCGAGCATTTCAGGAGTTGCAATCGTGAGATTGCAGAATCCCCGACGGAATTGCCTGGCGACAGCGTCATCGGTCTACCTTCTCACGAAGCCACCTTCGAAAGGGTGGATCGCGACACGACGTAACCCCTTATGAAAAGCTCGCCCACACTCATCAAGAGCGCGGTCATCGCCGCCCTGGGCGGACTGCTCTTCGGTTTCGATACCGCGGTCATCTCGGGAGCCGAGCAGAGGCTTCAGGAGATTTTTCAGCCGGCGAGCGGACTGACGGCTTCCGGCCAAGCTTTCTGGCACGGATTCCTGGTGGCCAGCGCACTGATCGGGACGGTCATGGGATCGATTGCCGTGGGCCGGCCCGCCGACATCTGGGGACGCCGCAGCGTGATGTTCGCTCTGGCCGCGCTTTATTTCTTTTCGGCTTTGGGCAGCGCTTTGGCCTGGGACTGGTATTCCTTCGTGATTTTCCGCTTCATCGGAGGGCTCGGAGTAGGCGGAGCCTCGGTCGTCAGCCCCATGTACATTGCGGAAATCGCTCCCGCCAGGGTCCGGGGGAGATTCGTCGCCCTGACCCAATTCAACATCGTCCTGGGAATCCTGGTCGCGTTCTTCTCCAACTACGTGATCGGGCAACTCGACCTGGGGCAAGCATCCTGGCGATGGATGCTGGGGGTCGAGGCCGTGCCCGCCGCGGCCTACTTCCTGTTGCTTTTCGCCGTTCCCCGCAGCCCGCGCTGGCTGATGGCCAAGGGACGCGACGCGGAGGCCCGAGCCGTCCTCGAAAAAGTGGGAGTGGACGAGGAAGCCGGCAGCGTCGAGCAGGAGCTGGCCGCGATCCGAGAGTCAATCGACTTGGAGCATCACAATCTGGAGGAGCCGTTCTTCCAGAAGCAGTACTTGAAGCCCATCCTGCTGGCGGTGGCGATCGCCGCCTTCAATCAGCTCAGCGGCATCAACGCCGTCCTCTATTACTCGAAAAGGATCTTCGAAAGCGCCGGCTTCGGGGAAAGCGCCAGCCTGCTCAATTCGGTCGGTCTGGGCGCCATGAACCTGGTTTTCACCATGGCGGCGCTGGCCGTGATCGACCATTTCGGACGCAAGAAGCTGATGCTGGCGGGATCTGTGGGATACATCCTCAGCCTGGGAGCCACCGCCTGGACGTTCTATACGCAGCGTTCGCCGGACGGCACCTTCTCGGAACTCGGCGGCACCATCGTCTTCGTGAGCCTGCTGGTATTCATCGCTTCGCACGCATTCGGTCAAGGTGCGGTCATCTGGGTTTTCATCAGCGAGATCTTTCCCAACCGGATCCGGGCCCGCGGCCAGGCTCTGGGCAGCTTCACCCATTGGATTTTCGCGGCCGCCATCTCGCAGACCTTTCCGCTCATCGCCGAACAGTCGGGCGGGCACATCTTCGCTTTCTACTGCGCGTGCATGGTGGTCCAACTGGTATGGGTTCTCGTGGTGATGCCCGAAACCAAAGGCGTACCCCTCGAAGAGATCCAGAAAAAACTGGGAATCGAATGAGATTGGACCGTGGCGCGGGCATCTTGCCTGCGCTCCGGGGACCGGCAACCCGCGGGCAAGGCCCATGAGAAACTACTCGTCAAGATCCTTCCGGCTGCCCGAGTTCCTCTCGGGTCTTCTTACTCTGACCGTGGCAACCCCTTTGCTTGCGGCCGCTTCCGAGCAGCAGCCCCCGCTCTTTGAGGTCCTCCCAACCTCGCAGACGGGAATCACCTGGAAACACGAAAACGCCATGTCCGAGCATCGTTACCTGCCCGAGACGGCCGGCCCGGGGGCGGCCTTCCTCGACTACGACAACGACGGCCGGATGGACATCTATCTGGTCAACAGCGGCCCCGCCGACATCTTTCAACCTGCTACTCCGCTCCGAAACGCCCTCTACCGCAACAACCGGGACGGCACATTCAGCGATGTCACCGAGAGCGCGGGCGTGGAGGGAGGCATGTTCGGCATGGGCGCGGCAGCGGCGGACTACGACGCAGATGGCGACACCGACCTCTTCGTCACCGCCTACGGCGCCCCGATCCTCTACGCCAACCAGGGGGATGGGACTTTCCGCGATGTAACCGAACAGTCGGGCATCGACACCCGCCAGTGGACCACCAGCGCGGTCTGGTTCGACGCCGACAACGACGGCCACCTGGACCTGTTTGTCTGCGGATTCGTGCGCTTCTCGGCCGACCTCCACGTCTCGTGCGGCCTCAACCCCA
The DNA here is from genome assembly GCA_041578355.1 of Acidobacteriota bacterium. Lineage (GTDB taxonomy): Bacteria > Acidobacteriota > UBA6911 > RPQK01 > JANQFM01 > JBFGHF01. The sequence continues at coordinate 3,068 of JBFGHF010000033.1, read as the reverse complement.
GGGGACAGGCCTACTACTGCATCCCCAGAGTCTTCGACCCCATGCCCTCGCTTCTCTACCGCAACCGGGGCGACGGGACCTTCCAACTCGTCAGCCCCGGGACGGCCATCGAACAAGCCAAAGGCAAAGCCTTCGGGGTGGTCGCCACCGACGTCAACAACGATCGCTGGATGGACCTGTTCGTGGCCAACGACACCGTGGCCAATTTCCTCTTCATCAATCGTGGAGGCCTGCGCTGGGAAGAAGCCGGCTTGTTCTCTCAAGTAGGTCATTCCGTGAACGGAGACGTCCGCTCCGGAATGGGTGTCGACGCCGGCGACTTCAACGGCGACGGCCTGGCCGATCTCTTCGTGGCCAACGTCGACCAGGAGACCTATTCGCTCTACCTCAACCTGGGAGACGAGACGTTTCGAGACGAAGCGCGCCGACACGACATCGCCGACTCCACCCTGTTGCTGAGCGGCTGGGGATTGAAGTTCTTCGATTACGACAACGACGGCGATCAAGACCTGCTGCTGGCCAACGGGCACCCCGACGACATGATCGCCGAATACACTCCGCGAGTCACCTACGAAGAACCACTGCTGCTCTACCGCAATGAGAAGGGAAGACTCGAGAACATCAGTTCCACGGCGGGCCCGGCTTTCTCGCTCCAGCTCCCGGCCCGGGGATTGGCGGTGGGAGACATCGACAACGACGGAGCAATCGACGTGCTGGTCGCCAACAACGGCCAGGCGCCCGTCTTGCTGCATAACCGGGCGGCTCGAGGGCATCACTGGATCGGACTGCGCCTGCAGGGAGTGCGGGCCAACCGCGAGGCCGTCGGGGCCCGGCTTCGCTGGTCCGTCGGTGGCCGTGTGCGGGAACGGCTCAAGAACAGCGGAGGCAGCTATCTCTCTTCCCATGACCCCCGTGAGGTGATCGGTCTGGGTTCTGCCGAGCGCCTGGATTGGCTCGAGATCTCCTGGCCATCGCCCAGCACACTGGTCGAGCGCTTCGAGTCACCACCGCTCGATCGCTATCTGCTGGCCGTGGAAGGCTCGGGAAAGCTGGTCGCGTGGAACGACCTTCCAGGTCGTCGCTGACATCAACGTGGGACGACCGTCCAGGTCGTTGTTGACAGCAACGTGGAACGACCGTCCAGGTCGTTGTTGACAGCAACGTGGAACGACCGTCCAGGTTGTCTTTTTCCGGAAGAATCAGGAGCAGGATGCTCGTGCCACGCTACACCACTCGTTGATCGATCAGCCCGAAGACCGACTTTCCGTCCAGTCGCACTTCCATGCTGACTCGATCGCCCGCTTTGAGCCAGGGAGTGGAAGCTTTTCCGGTCTCCGCGATCTCCTGGTATCGCTTCTCGGTCAGGCAGGCGAACCCCACCGACGCGTCGCTGTTGGAAACCGTGCCGCTTCCCACGATGCTGCCCGCCGAAAGGGGGCGGGTGCGGCAGGCGTGGGCCACCAGTTGATGGAAGGAAAAGCTCATCTCGCCGCCGTCGGGTGCTCCGAACACTTCTCCGTTGAGACGCACGCTGACCGACCTGTGGATACGCCCCTCCTTCCAGGCCTCGCCGATCTCGTCCGGAGTGACAGCGAAGGGAGCGAAGGCGGAGTTGGGCTTGGATTGAAGGAATCCGAACTTGGTCACGATCTCCGTCTTGAGCAGCTCGCGGTAGGTGATGTCGTTGAAGAGCAGCAAAAGGATCAGATGCCGACCCACTCTCTCCGCGGAGGTTGCGCGGGGCACGTCACCGGTGACGACCGCGAATTCACCCTCGAAATCGGCGCCGTAGCTTTCCTCGATCAGATCGATCGGAGCGTAAGGTCCCAACAAATTGTCGCTCACACCCTGATACATCAGAGGTGTCAACCTGGCCGACTCGGGCATGGTGTCGCCTCTGGCCCGGCGCGCCCTTTCGACATGGGACAGGAAGGCGCTCCCGTCATAGAAACCCGGCGCTCGGGGCAGCGGCGCCAGGCATTGTTCCACGTCCAGTTCGAAGGCCTCCGCGACCCGTCCCGCGTTCAAAAGCTCGCCCAGCGACTCCAGGTAGGGACCGGCTTCGCGCCAGTTCTCCAATGCCTGCAGCAAAGAGACACACCGGGCGGGATCGGGAAAGACAGCGCGCCGGCCGTCGCTTGAAACGACGGCCACTTTACCGTCCCGGTTGCGGGGGTTGGGGTCTCGGAGTGTCACCAGTTTCATGGAACCTTCTTTCCTTTCGCATCCAGACGCCGGATCAAGCTCTCCAGGTTGGCCCGGAAATCCCATCGCTCGGGAGCCAAGGCGACAGCCGCCTGGTATTCCTCCAAAGCCTCATCAGGGCGGCCCAGTGCGACCTGGATGTTCCCCAGCAGGTTGCGCAGCTCGGACCGGCCGGGCCAGAGCCGCTTCGACTTGAGAGCGTTCTCGAGGGCCTTTCCCATCCGTTTTTGTTGATAGTCGAAGACGGCGGTCAAATAGGCGGTTTCGGAGTCGACCGTGGCGCGAGCTTGAAGGCGTTCCAGATGGAGTCGGGCGTTGGCCCACCAGTTGGAGGAGAGGTAGAGCTTCGCCAGGTACTGGTTCGCCAACCGGTGGTCCGGATCGATCTCCAGTACCCGCTCAAAGCTGCTGAGAGCCTCCCGAGTCCGGTTTCTCTCGAGTTGGGCTTGACCATTGCTGATGAGCTGCTCGATTTTCAAGCTGCGGTTGCGCTCGGCTTCCTCCGCCTGAAAGAGAGTTTGGTACTTCTCTAATGCCTGCTTCGCTTCTTCAAGCAACCCCGCTTTTCGGCAGGCATGGCCTAAGGCAAAGAAGACCTTGGAGAAAGCGTCGGGGAGTTTGGCGGCGTTCTGAAGTGCGGCGACGGCTTGCAGGTGCTTGCCCGCCTCGTCCAGCACGACACCTCGGTGGTAGGGATAGGCCGCCTTTTGCGGCGCCAGCTTTTCCGCTTCCAGGAACGAGAGAGCCGCCTCTTCATGGCGACCCAGGGCCCACAGCGAGAGTCCCATGCCGTAGTGCGCCGAAACACTGGACGAATCGGCCTCGAGCGCCGCCCGTAACGGCTTGATCGCCTCGCTGGCCTG
>JBFGHF010000032.1:0-12635 GCA_041578355.1 Acidobacteriota bacterium | reverse complement strand
TGCAAACTGGCACACGGAATGTGCTCCGGCATTCGGTCTGAATGAAGTCAACTGGCATTGTAAGCTCGACTCGGGGGATTTCTTTGCCATTATGACAATCGGTAGCAAGACCGAGGAACATCAAGGCTCTTCCGTCGTCCTGATGACAAACCACAATCGCCGAACTGAGCGGGCGAAAAGTCTGTATGCCCCCATTCGGTAGGTCCAGGGTCACCCGATCTTCGGTCACTCCGACAAAGCGTGCCGACAAGTGAGCCTTGTCGAGGATAATGGTTGCTGGTTTGCGATTTTCGCAGAAAGTGTCAAGCTTCTCGAATACGGTGTTTCGACTCATGTTTACATCCCCCGAAACTACATATCGACTATCCGCGCTATTTCGTTAGTAGGAGCTGGACCTTGCTGGCCGTGGGCAAGTGGAATCTGTACCTCACCAACCGTCGAGCTAGAGGTTTGCACGAATTCGATACATCAGACGGAGGAGCTGTCGAGTCCGAGGAGGAAGTCACGTGGGTCCAGCAGCGGGGAACGGCTCTTGCCCTCTACCGAAGGGGGGCTGGCCAACTCGACAAACCAGAATTGGGGGGTCTCATCGACCATGGCCTCCGCCTCTGGAGCGGGCTCCTGGGCGGTGACCGAAGCGGTGACAAAGAACGCGACCAACAGAACGTATCTAACATAACGAATCGCGAACTTTGACATTGGAAACTACTCCTTGTTGAGAAAATCCGACGCCAATATGCGCTTTTTTTCCCGCCAGTCAAGAGAAATCGTAAACACCACCGAGGTGCAAACGGCAGCAAGCTGCCGCACCCCGATCCCCGAAAGCCGGAGGCGGCACGTAAGGCTCAAGGGTGGCCACGTTCCTCGCGATCGTCTCGAACTCATCGAGGAAATTGTGCGCTGGCCTATCAACGACACTGGACTCGGTGCGACCAGTTGTGTCCGACCAGTCGAAGTCAATCAGCGGGACCTCGGGGGAGCATGACGAAGACATCCCGCTCCGGTCGCGTCTTTGCTGTAAATTCGGCGAGGGGTTGAGCCAGCCCGAGATGTTACTCTCGGGCGGAATTTCTTTACCCAAGACGGTCGTGATCCGGGCCTCGGAGAGTTGGAGAGGAGTGAAAGTGACCGAGTTCGAGCTGGGCCAACTCAAGCGGCTTCAAAAACAGCTCGCGGAAGGTCACCTAAAGCGGAAGGTCACCTAAAAGAGAACAAACCGGTCGTCAAGAGGGGCTCGACCGCCGACCGAGTTTACAGCAAAAAGAGGACTTGACCTCAAAAAGTTGCGGCGTCATCATTCTCTTGGTCATGTCCGTTACGCTCTGACCGTGAGCCTGGGGATCTCCCCGGAGAAGTCATAGTGCTTGGCCATCTTCTCGTGGGGAATGAGTGATTCATCTATTGGCACCCCGGCTGGATTTGCAGACGGCAGGAATACCCCACATGATCCGATAGTCTCTGGCCTTCAGCGTCGCGCGGGCCGAAGTAGTCGAAATCATCGGGGAGCAGACCAGGACCCACAGCCAAGTGATCGATCAATTGCTTTCCGGCAGTAACTACCTCAACTCCCTCCGGCAGGGACTTCATTAAGGCTTCAAAAACTTCCCTGGGTTGCCATCGGGTTTTGGGGATTCGCTGATTCCAGTCGCCCACGATAACCAAGGGCTCCGGCCGGGCGAGAAAGCGCGTCAGGATCGGCGCCAGGTGTTCAAGGTAGCTCAAGTGGTCTTCCCAGGGCGCCCGGTTTTTTCTCCCGGTGTGGACATGGGCCATTCGCCAGGGGATACACACTCCTACCACCCGCAGCCCCTCGGTGATACCGGTAACGAATCGACCGCCGGGCAACTCTGTATCTTCGGCTTGCCAGATCTCACTCCACGGTTCCCGGCTCCAGAGCAAGACCTTCCGACGGCCGTTGGGAAGAGGGTAACCGGTGTCATCCGTGGCAGCAATGGTGAAGTCTTCGTGGGGCATCATAGCGGGGTAGGCCTCGGTGAGACAGATCAGACGGGCAGCTGCTTGCTCGATGACGGAGGCTACCCGGTCACCGCGTTTGCTGCCGGGGACAGCCCATTCGGTATTCCAGTTCAGGACCTTCATTGGTTAGCGTCTCGGACAACCCTTCCGGGATGCCGGCAGGATGCCGGCGCTACTTGTCCCCACTCACAGCCTAAACGGGGCGGTCATAGGAGGCAATCCGATCCCAGTCCGGCAGAGATCCCTTGTGCCAAATTTGTGCCGAAGTAGGGCTTCTCTGCAAGAATTGACGCCTATATGTTCCCACCGAATGCGGACCTGGGATTGACGAAGACCCAAGTCGTGAGCGGATCAACATAACAGAAGCCTAGAGACCCCTCTTCATCCAGCTACCGCGACAACCACCTTTCCCGCCTGCTGGCCGCGCTCGACCTGTTCGTGGGCTTCGGCGATGGCGCCGAGAGGATAGCGATCGAAGCGTCCGAACGGGCGCCAGCCATCCGCCAGGGAGGAAGACAGCTCTTCAGCGGCGCAGGTCTTGGCCTCCGGGGGGAAGTCGTCGCTACCCAGAAAGTGGATGGCGACGTTGTCGAATACCAGCGGCCAGAACGGGATCTCGGGACGAGGCGCGTTCGTGGCGTAAGCCGCAATGCTGCCTCCGTTTCGCAGCACGGCCAGGTCGGTTTCGAGATTCGCGGCGAAGGCGACCTCAATAACATGATCGATACCGCGGGCAAGAGCGCTAAGCCGAACCTCAAGGTCCTCGCCAGCGATCACTACCTCATGCGCACCGGCTCGCCGGGCGAGCTCCTCCTGCTCCAGCTTTCGCACAGACGCCACGACGGTGGCACCCCGCCTTCGAGCGAGATGGACTGCACACACGCCAACGGATCCGACGGCCCCCTGCACCAGCACGGTCTTACCCTCCAGCGGACCGGCCACATCGACCGCCCGGTGCGCGGTGATACCCGGGATCCCGATCGAGGCCGCTTCTTCCCAAGGCACGTCGTCCGCAAGCTCGAAGACTCTCTCCCGGGGCAACACCGTCAACTCGGCCGCCGTGCCGAAAGGTCGGTAGCTCTGCGCTCCAAAGCACCAGACCCGCCTGCCAATCCAGGCCGGGTCAACCCCGTCGCCGACCGCGTCCACCCAGCCCGCACCGTCGCTATGGGGGATGACTCGCGGGTAGGGCAGGCCGGTCGAGAAGGTATCGTCCCGCTTCTTGACGTCTCCGGGGTGAACTCCCGACATGACGACTCGAATGCGGATCTCGCCTGCTGCCGGTTCCGGATCGTCCATCCGACCCACTTCGAGGACATCCCGGGCCGACCCCTGTCGCTCGTACCACGCCGCTTTCATCGCATGTCCCTTTCAGTCGACTCGAAGGTCCGTCAGTCGTAAATGCCCTTGGCCCGTAGTCTAAGATTGGTCCCAAATGATAGGCAATCAATCCTTGTTTGGCCTGACGCGCTTCCCCGACCCGCTGGCCATCACGATCGAAGACGATTAACTTGTGCCAGATTTGTGCCAAAAATAACCGGGAATAATAGAAATATTCGCGGATATCAGACAGGTTTTGGTGGGCTGCTAACTCGCCTTATCTCTTTAAATTACTGCATTTGTGAGGTTTACGGATCTGCCACCCGGCCGCCCTTTCACGGCGGCGACAGGGATTCAAATGCCCTTGGGGACGCCAACATATTTGGTCTTCCGTCTCCCGTCTTCCGTCCCCTGCCGGATTTCGGCGGCCTCCATCACTCACTTCGAACGTCGCATCTCAAACATCGCACTTGGACCCTCGATCGCTCGCACCTCGCCGTTGAAACCAACCGAACGCCGAAGGCCCGAGCGCCAAGGTGCGAAATGCGAAGTGAGAACTGGATTTGGAACGTAACGCGTTCGCCTGGGTCCCCTCCCTGAAAGGGAGCCAGGTTGAGCCCCGGGGTAAGCGAAGCACCACCCCGTTCGCGGGCGCGAAGTTCCAAGCCCAAGCGCCCAAATCCCATTCAACCCCAGAAACCCACGGCGTCAGTTACTGGCGCTCAGAAAGAGGAGAGCGAGAGTGGCCAGATCAGTATTCCGAGATTTGTCGACAAGCTCGCCCGTGTCGTCCCGGCCGATCGCTTTGGTGATGGCGTGGTGGGCGATTGTCTTGCCGATCATCGGCATCGAGTCTCCTTGTAGGTTCACAGCCTAAGCTGGTCCCGAATCAAAGGCAATCGATCCCGTCCGGCCGCGACGCGAAATTTTGCTTCATTCCGGTTTGCCTCGGGCGTATAATCCGCCGATGAGTCGGGCTCCGGGCTCGTCCTGGAGCGCGGCTATGCGAATTGGGTTTTTCGGCCGCCAAGCGAGGTTGAAGTCTTCCTGTGATTCGCGCCGATTCTTCACACACTTCTCGAACGTTGTCTTTTTCACCACCTCCGTCCTGTGCCGAATCCCGGTTTTTTCAGACTGACTCGCATCGATTCGGTGGAGTTTGAAGGCCACCCAGGAAAAGGAGGGTTCGTAATGCTCGCGAAGAAACATCTGCTTGGGCCTACTCTCTTTCTATTTCTCACGGTCCCCGTACTTGCGGACAGCGTGACCGTGGGCTGTAGCGGGGCCGCCGGAGGTCCTTTCGATTACACCAGCATTTCGGACGCGCTCACCGCTCTGCATGCAATTTCCTTTCGGGATCACGACGTCACGATTTCCGGCACCTGCAGCGAATATGTCCACATTTTTGACTTTGAGAACTTGAGACTCCTTGGAACCGCCGGAGCGATCCTGCTGGATCCCGGCACCGATCCTCAACCCACTCTCAACATCGATCGCTCCGAGCACATCCAAATCGAAACCTTGATCATCCGCGGCGCAGATCAATCGGTCGACCTGGTTCGGATATTCACTCACAGCGACGTTCAGTTTCGAGATAGCGTGATCGAGCGAGGAGACGGATTCGGAATGTTCATCAACGGGCTGAGCCACGTTCGGGTGTTCGGAACCGCGATCCAGGACAACGGCGGGGGGGTGCGGGTGGCATTGGGCTCTACATTCGAACTGGGGGAGCCGGGAGGTGATGCGACCCCGGCACTGGTGCAGCGAAATCGAGGGGTCGGAATCTCGGTCGACTCGGATTCGATCGTCGGAATCTATACCGACACCGCAATCCAGGACAACGGTGGGCCGGGCCTGCGCCTCTTCGAGTCGACGGCCAACTTCTGCTGTAGCACCGGCGAGAGGAAGATTCTGCGCAACCTCATCGGAATCAACGCCAACCAAAGCAATGTGCGCTTCAACGGGCCCACGAGGATCGAGGAGAACCAGGCTTGGGGCATCCTCCTCAATCACGGCTCCAGTGCACGTCTCTTCGGGCAATCCGTCCGCAACAATGGCCTGGAAGGGATCTTTGTTCTCAGAACTTCGGAGGTCGACCTCAACTCCAGCGAGATTTCCGACAATGCGGCGGGAGGGCTGGTGTTGCGCGAAAACTCAGCGGCTCGCGTCCAGGGCAACACCATCACGGACAACGGGGCAGAGGGCATCCACATCTCCTACCTCTCCACAATGTCTCTGTTCGGTGGCAATACGATCTCCCAGAACAGAGGGTTCGATGTCTTCTGTGCACCCGATTCCCATGCTCTGGGGACCAAGTCGGGAGTCGGGATAATGAGCTGTCCCCGATTCAACCAGACTCCCGATCCCGAGCCGGGAGGACCACCAAAGCCCTAGCTAGATTGAATGCCGTCGGGGCCGTCGAGGCCTACACCGCGAGCGAGCCGAAGTGCGAAATGCGAAGCGAGAACTGGTGGCCAATCGATCAATTACCCCCGATCAACCGAATCGTCAATGAGAGGACATCGGTCAGTGCCGAGACGGCCGTCAAACTGGCCGCAACATTTGGGACAACCGCCGAGTTCTGGCTCAATGCGCAGCAAGCCCTCGATTTGTTCAGGGTAAGACGCCGATTAACGAAAACGGCCTGAGCCATTATTCGCGCAAGCTAAAGCCGGGCCTCGTCTTGCTCCTCTGTCCCAGAGGCTGCTATCCCCGCTCCCGCACTTCGCATCTCGCATCTCAAACATCGCGCTTGGACCATCGATCGTTCGCACCTCGTCGTTGCAACCCACCGAGCTCCAAGCGGCCCGAATCCCAAGCGGTTCCCGCCGTCGAACGACTCTTTTGCTCTCCGACTCCGCACGAATTGCAGGCAGGGATGCCTGCGTTCCGGGCCTTTCGTCAGTCGGTGTAGACCTGCAAACCTGCGGCGGGCGAGGATTGTTGTGCTGCCTGAAAACGCTACTGTTCGAGGTCCGCCAGGACAGTTTCTATGACGTCGACGATCTCCTGGGTCTTTCGAGGATCCTGTGCATCGGGACGATGAGAAGCGACCTCGATCGTTGTCGAAGTAGCGGCCCGAAGCAGTCGCGAACTCCTCGGTCAGAGCGGCACGACGAAGGATCGCCGCGCCGATTTGGACATCACCGCCGGCCTCTCCGAAAGCCTCCCTCACCATCTTGGTGCCCAGCAGGGACCCGGGGTTGAGCGCGATGATCGCCGGGCCTCCCCCCAGCGAAAGCGCCATCTGGCGAGACCACATCGTCAGCGCCAGCTTGCTTTGGGCGTATGCGGCGTTGTCCGACAGCCTGCGCCGACCGGCCAGCGCCTCCGGATCGACCGACGCCTGGGCTGCGGAGGACACGTTGATCACCCGCCCGGACGGCCCCAGAAGCGGGAGGAGCCGTCGAGTCAGCAAGTAAGGGGCGATCGTGTTGACCACGAACCGCACGTCGAGCCCGTCCTGTGTGACGGTCTGGGGCGCTCGGAAGACTCCAGCATTGTTAATGAGCACCTCGAGTCGAGGGTGATGATCGGTCACCTCGTGGGCCAGCCTCTCGACGTCGGCCATGCGAGAGAGATCGGCCACATGACCTTCGACGCGTCCGCCTCCCGGCAGCCCGGCGAGAACTCCTTCGACCTTTTTCAGCTTGGACGGATTGCGCCCGTGAAGCAGAACATGGTGACCCGCCGAGAAGAACATCTTGGCCGCTTCCAACCCAATGCCATCGGTCGAACCGGTTATCAGAACGGTCTTCGACATGTTGATCGGTCAGCCGATACGATTCATCTCATGAAGGGTGAACTCGGCGACCGCCCCTTCGGTAGCTTTCATATAGGCCCCCAGATGGGGGGCTTTCATGTGGGCCTGCCAGAGCTCGCGGGTCTCCCAGTTCTCGTAGAAGAGAAAGTGGGCGGCGTCCTCATTGTCCTGATGGAGGTCGTACTGGATGCACCCCTCTTCGGCGCGCGTGGTCGGGATCAGCTTCTGCAACTCGGCTTTGACCAGATCGATCTGATCGGGCTTGGCGTGGATGTCGGCAACGATCGTCAGCATGTTCATGACTCCTCGAAGTTGTGGGCGGGTCTTCACTCAGGAGAGAGGCTAAGCCCGCGCGACTCTTTTGACAAGCATCCACATTCTGGCAAGCGGCAGAAATCGAGGCGCCCAACGTGGCACGAGCGTCCCCGCTCGTGATTCCGTTTCGCATTTCGCATTTCGATTCTGCTGAAAAAGTCGCGAGGTGCGGGAACGCCTGGATCAGTGTGTCGGGACTTCAGGCGACGGGAACCGCATCTACTTGACCAACTCCTGCCAATCGAGAATGACCGAAAGGTGGTCGGTGTCGGAACCGGTGACCATGAGAAAGCGCTGGCCGTCGGCGGAAACGTCGTAATGGACCATCGAGGCAATGAATTGGGAAAGAGAAAGGCCTCCGATGCGCACCGGCGCCCGGAAAAGCACTTCCGGCGTGCCGCCCGGGATGTCGCCGCCCAGGTCCATCGGGACGGCCATGACGGTCCCGACGTAATCGAGGTAGAAGAGCTCCTGGCCGTCCCGGCGCCAGCGGGGAGCGATGCCCCCTTGGCTGGAGATCTGCCATTTGCCCGGGGCCATCGGGAAGGGCCGGAGATAGATCTCGGGCTGCCCCGTCTCGTCCGAGACGTAGGCGATCCACTTCCCGTCCGGAGAAAACACTCCCTGTGCCTCGTTGTGGTCCTCTTCCAGGTAGGGCCGGGGTTCTCCTCCGTCGAGCGGGAGAACGGCAAGGTCCTGATCCTCCCAATACTCGTTGCGGGTTTCGTAGAGAATCCAATTTCCGTCCCTCGACCAATCGACCGGATTGGACACCATCAAGGGGACTTCGACGATTTCTTCCTGGCCGGCCCCACTCGAGGCGGTTCTCCGAATGCGGTGCCCGCCCGTACGGCTTGTGCCATAAAGGAGTTCCGTGCCATCGGCCGACCAGACGGGATAGGCGTTGTGGTTGGCGGGGTCGAAGGTGAGACGGGAGAACCTTCTCCTCGCCAGGTCGTAAATCTCGAGATCGCCCCCGCGTTGCGAGTTGTGCACTTCCAAAGCGAATCGTTGCCCGTCGGGCGACAGGCGGGGCGTATAGAAATCGCCGGAGTCGGCCACTTCCACCTCCACCGAGCCGTCCCTCCCGAAGATCTGGAGCCGCCAGTCGGTCTCTGCAAAACCGCTTTGAAAAACAAGCGTCCTGCCGCCGACACCAAAACCGTTCTGAATCAACGAATCCATCGCTTCGAACGGCTCGGCGGCGAGCGTTCTGAAATCGATCCGCCGCGTCCAGAGGGCTCCGCCACGTTCCGGGCCGAGCATGTAGCCGTCGGGATGGAGCAGGAAGCTGAGTCCGTCGTAAACCCTGCGCATCGGCAGCGAGCCGTCCAGGCTGGAGATATAGATCCCTCCAACCTGCGATCCGCGCCGGGCCCGGATGGCAAAAAGAAAACGGTTCCCATCGGGGAGGAAGCGGGGAGACCCGTGCTCCAGGTGGCCCTCGGTCGGCTCCCGTTGGGTGATCCGAAGCAGTTCCCGCCCCTCTCCGGGCAGATGGTAGAGGCCGTCCGGACCCGGCAAGAGCAGATCGCCGTTGGCGCCCATGTCGCCGGTCTGGAAGGGGTCGCTCGTCAACACGGCCCGCCCGGCAATGCGCCAGGGGAGCCTTGCCAGATTGCGGCGGCGGCGTTCGCCCATGTCGAGAGTGACGAGCTGGTTGCTGGACTCAAAGAGGAGCCGTCTACCGTCGAGCGACCAGAAGTAGTTCGCTCCGCCCTCGCTATCGTCGAGGGGAGAGGCTTCCTCCGCCGACAGATCATGGAGCCAGATACTGGAGGTCCCATCGATCGATGCCGCATAGGCGACCCGGCGTCCGTCCGGCGCGACCACCGGAGGACCACGAAGGCTGGCGCCCGGAGGAAGTCTGAGCGAGAGGCGCATCAGGTTGGCGGTTGCGTCTTCGGGGCTCCAGGTCCTTCCAGCCAAGAGCGTGAGAATCGCCGCGACGGCCACCAACCATCCCAGACCGCCCACCGTCCAGCCAAGCGCAGGTCGTTGCCTGACCGGCCTCGCCCGTGCGCCCGTTTCAGGCGCTTCGAGAGCCTCCTGCAACTCGATTCGGGCATCTCCCATATCCCGCAGCCGGTTGCGGGGGTTTTTCTCCAGACAACGGTCGATCAGGCGCTGCACTTGAAGGGGCGCGTCGGCGGGTAATGCTCCCAGCTCGGGTTCCTGTGTGAGCACCGCCGCCATCAGCAACGAAGTGTCCTCGCCCTGAAAGACTCGTTTGCCGGTCAGCATTTCGTAGAGAAGCGCACCGAAGGAGAAGATATCGCTCCGCTTGTCGACGGCTTGCGCCCGAGCCTGCTCAGGGCTCATGTAGGCCGCCGTCCCCAGGATGATCCCGGCCTGCGTGGCGGGCATGGCCAGCGTGGGAGAGTTGGCGATCTCTTGCGGCGACTTCTCTTCTTCCACCACGGTTTTGGCCAATCCGAAGTCGAGGATCTTGATTTTGCCTTCGGGGGTGATCTTGATGTTGGCGGGTTTCAGATCGCGGTGAATGACGCCTTTCTCGTGGGCCGCCTCCAGTGCCTCGGCGATCTTCAGGGCGATGGGAAGGGCCTCCTCGACTGCCATGGGTCCTTGCTTGATACGGTCGGCCAGAGTGGGGCCTTCGATGAGCTGCAGGACGAGGGCCTTGCCGCCGCCGGTGTCTTCGATGCCGTAGATCTGTCCGATGCCCGGATGATCCAATGAGGCCAGCACCTCGGCCTCTCGGGTCAGCCTCGCCAGGTGCTGCTCGTCGCCGGCAAGGGCATCGGCGAGGACCTTGATCGCAACCTTGCGCTTGAGTTTGGTGTCGGTGGCGAGATACACCTCGCCCATACCGCCCCGTCCGATCTCGTCGGTAATGGCGTAGTGGGCGATCATCTTGCCGACTATCGACATGGAAGTCTTCCTTCTCGGCCCCAAGCCTAAACTGGGGCGCGACTCAAAGGCAATCGCTCGGAACCGTCCTGCCCGTGGCACGAGCATCCTTGTCGTGATTTGACTGCAAACTGCTCAAATCAAACATCTCAGCTCCGACTTCGAGTGCTCGGCCTTTGATGTTTACCAGCCAGCCATAAGAAGTCCGAGCGCCCGAAAGAGAAAGTGCGAATGAGAGATGCGAATTGAGAACTCCGGCGCAGGTGGACGGAGCCCCCGCTCCCAACCTGCGCAAAAGGCCGCCCGAGCCGCAGGACGGTAGGATGCCGCCTTACGGTCTTCGAATCTGCTTTCCTTGCGTCGAAACCTGGTGCGTCCCTTCGGGGATTCGGTGGAAGACTCGCTGCACAATGATCCAGGCCGTCAAGAGCAGCCCGGATCCGACCAGAAAGGGGGCGCCGGGCAGGTGGATTATGGCGTGCTGCGAAGTGAAATAGCTGAACAGTCCGGCCGTGAAGAAAAGCGGAGCGATGATGTTCGTCAGACTCATCAGCGAGGTCAGGGCGCCCTGGATCTTCCCTTGCTCCGACGGGTCAATCGCCCCCGCCACGAGGCTCTGTATGGCAGGTCCTACGACTCCGCCAAAGGCGCCGAAAAAGATGATCACCCAGACCATCCAGCCTTCATAGGCCAATCCGTAGCCCAGGAAAGCGAGTGCGGAAACGACCAGGCCCAGGACGACGGTCCGGCGCTCGCCAAAGCGAGCGATGGCCGGGCGAACCAGCAGCCCCTGGATGAGGGCAGCCATCACGCCCACAAAGGTCAAAGTCAGACCATTGGTGCGCTCGTCCCAGCCGTAACGGTATCCGGTGTGTAAAACCCAGACATTCTCCAGTCCCCGCTGGGCCAGGGACATGCAGAAGAAGGCCAGGGAGAGCCCGGCAACCATCGGATAGGCCCGCAGTCGTCCGACCGTGCCGAGCGGATTGGCTTTGGACAGAGAGAAACTGCTGCGACGCTCGACCGGCAGAGATTCCGGCAGGATGAAAAAACCATACAGCCAGTTGAGCAAGGCCAGCCCCGCCGAGACGAAAAAGGGAAGCCGCAGGTGCATACTGCCCAGCAGGCCGCCCAGGGCGGGTCCGCAGATAAATCCGAGCCCGAACATGACACCCACCATCCCGAAGTTGCGGGCCCGATTCTCGGGTGTCGAGACGTCGGCGATATACGCGTTGGCGGTCGAGATGCTCCCTCCCATCACGCCCGCGACGGCTCGCCCGACGAACAGCCAGCCAATCGTCGGAGCAAAGCCTTGGACCAGGTAGTCGACCCCCAATCCGAAGAGCGACGCAAGAAGCACCGGGCGGCGTCCGAATCGATCCGAGAGAGCGCCGATGATGGGGGCGCAGAAAAACTGCATCAAGGAATAGGTGGCGGCGATCACGCCGACATACCATCCGGCCAGGGAGGTGCTGCCGCCGACGAACTCCTTCACCAACTCCGGCAGTATGGGGATGATGATGCCAATCCCCAGGATGTCGATGAACAGAGTCAGCAGAATGAAGGGCAGACCAGCCTGGCGCTGGGAATCGGGTGTGCTCAAGAGTGTGAGTTTAGCGCAACGGTCGCTTCGAATTGCTCACCGTGAAAGTAGCGCGCCGAAGTTTGTGGCAACAAGTCTTTAGTCTGATTCGTCTCGCCACAGTCGAAGTGGCGTGTGGCGAGCGATCTGCTCGAAGTCGCCATCGGGACTGAGGAGGTCGAGATCGCCGTCTAGACATGGTTGGGCAATGATGCAGTCGACAACGCCTCTGACGGTAACGCCCCTTTTTCGAAGCCGCCGAAACAGCCGGGCGGCCCTGACATGACACTCCAGAGTCGGTTGAACGACGGGTAACTCCAGTAACAGCCGTCTCGCACGCTGGAAGCCACGATCGGAGCGAAAGCCTTGCAACACCTCGGTGACGATGATCGGGACGACAGCCAGATCCTCTTCGTTCTGCAGTGCCTTGACGAGACGTTCCACATGAGG
Source organism: Acidobacteriota bacterium (assembly GCA_041578355.1). Lineage (GTDB taxonomy): Bacteria > Acidobacteriota > UBA6911 > RPQK01 > JANQFM01 > JBFGHF01. The sequence continues at coordinate 357 of JBFGHF010000032.1, read as the reverse complement.
CGCGCGGGCGCCGTTGAAAAAGTCCGCCCAGGTGTTCGAATCGACGATCATCATCTCCGCTTTGTCCGAGCGGAGCGCCATTCAGAAACATCGCCTTCCCAGTCGAGCCTACCCTGGAGGCGGAGCAAACTTCGGTAGAGGGTACCTTTCTCCACCAGCCGCCGGAGCGCGATATCGACCACTTGCCGCTTCGTCGTGGCGCCGGTCAACCGCATCGCTTTCTTCACGAGTTGATCGTCGAGTTCAATGTTTGTCCGCGCCATCTGTCTGCCTCTTCCCGATAATACACCAAAGCAGGTCCCATTGGTGTATCCCAGCTCCGCAGTGGAATTTCTCTTCCTCGCCTTTGAGCGCTTC
>JBFGHF010000031.1:0-12639 GCA_041578355.1 Acidobacteriota bacterium | reverse complement strand
GTGGGGCTTGGGGCTGGGGGACTTGGGGCTTGGGGCTTGGGGCGCCCCGGAAGACTGGTTTTCGTGAGCGGGGAGCGAGACCGAGAGTGCGAGCGAGAGCCTGCAACTTGGAGGCTTCTAACGCTACTTCCCGGATGATTTGCAAAAGACGGGAACCTTTGATGCCCTTCGGACAGGCTTAGCCCCGCAATGATCTGCTCGGTCTCGGCTAAACTGCCCGTCGCGTTTTGTCCGCGTTCTCACGAGGGTGTCTGGGAAGTTTCGACACGCTTGGAACGCCGGCATCCTTGCCGGCATCCGGGCGCTTGCGCCCGGCGGGGCCGGGCGTTGCCGCCTGGAAGGCGGCGTTCCAAGTCCTTCGCGGAGTTGCGCAGGCTCGCAAGGCACCCTTTATCCACACCGCTCAGATCAAGCCCACCTCGCGGCCCACTTCGGCGAACGTATCCACCGCTCGCTCGAGATGGGGCTGTTCGTGAGCGGCCGAAATCTGCACCCGGATGCGAGCTTCACCGCGCGGCACCACGGGAAAGCTGAATCCAACCACGAAGATCCCGCGCTGGTTCATTCGGCGCGCCATTTGCGCGGTGCGCTTTTCGTCACCGATCATGATCGGCACGATGGGGTGAATCCCGGGCGCGATACGAAAACCCCGCTCGGCCATCGCTTGGCGAAAATAGCGGGTGTTCCGCTGCAGCTTGGCGACCAGTTCCGTCCCCGATTGCAGGAGTTCCAGCGCTTTGAGGGTACCCGCCACCACCGGCGGGGCGACAGTATTGGAGAAAAGATAGGGCCGGGAACGCTGACGGAGCAATTCCACCAAGGAACTTCGGCCCGTGGTGAATCCTCCCGAAGCCCCGCCCATCGCTTTGCCCAGGGTGCTGGTGATGATGTCGATTCTTTCGGGCAACCCGAAGTGCTCGGGAGTACCGCGCCCAGTGGGACCGACGAATCCGGTGGCGTGGGAGTCATCGATCATCACCAGTGCGTCGTAGCGATCCGCCAAATCGCAAATCTCGGGCAGCGGGGCGAGATCACCGTGCATGCTGAAGACTCCGTCAGTCGCCACCATTCGGAAGCGGCAGTCGCCGGCTTGCTGGAGCTTGCTTTCCAGATCGGCCATGTCGGCATGCTTGTAGATCATCCTCCGCGCCTTGCAGAGCCGCACGCCGTCGATGATGGAGGCGTGGTTGAGGGCGTCACTGATGACGCAGTCCTCGGCCCCCATCAGCGTCTCGAAGAGGCCCCCGTTGGCATCGAAGCAGGAGGTGTAGAGTATGGTGTCACCGGTTCCCAGAAACACCGAAAGTTCCCGCTCGAGGGTCTTGTGAAGGTCCTGGGTTCCACAGATGAAGCGGACCGATGCCATTCCAAAACCGTGAGTTTCAAGGCCTTGGCGCGCCGCCTCGACGACGGCGGGATGACTGCCCAGGCCCAGGTAGTTGTTGGCGCAGAAGTTGACGGCCTCACCCTGCGGGGTCTCCACATCGGCTCCCTGTGGCGACGTGATGGTCCGTTCCTCCTTGTAGAGTCCGGACTCCCGGATCTGCTCCAACTGCGACTCAATCCACTGGTAGAACACTGACTGTGACATGCCAAGACCTCGTTTTTCCTAGGAGAGACTCAATTCTCGAAAGCCCGAAATGCGGCTTTGAGCAGATCCGGAGAGCGATGTTCAAGGTGGTTCAGAAGCAGATCCAGCGGCCCGATCACACTTACCGGCTTCATCAGCAGCGTTCTCAAGGGAGCGCTGGCTGCAACGGTTTCGATGAGCTCGGGCCATACTCCTTCCCGGCCGGTGACCCCCAGCAGGCCCATCCGCTTTCCTTCGAACTCGATGGGGAGTTTGCGTCGGCCGAAGATCAGATCGTTGGCAACGGTTCCCGCGATTCGATACTGGCCGGTGAAGAGCCCGAAGAGGATGATGTGTCCGCCCTCTCGGGTGATCTTGCGGCAGAGTTGATAGGCCTTGCCCGTCTTCCCCACCATATCGATCGACAAGTCGAAGAGCCGACCGCGCGTCGTTTCTTCGAGTCGCGGGAGCAGGTCCGCCGCCGTCGGGTCGAGGACCGCGGTCGCACAACCCAAATCGCGGGCGAAGCGGGCACGCTCGGGGTCGGTTTCAAAGGCCACGATATGCTCGATTCCCAGATGGCGAAGAAAGATCTGCGCGTAGAGCCCGTGAGGGCCGCAGCCGACGACGGCCACAGTGCGAGCTCCCAGAGACAACGCCTCTCGTGCCAGCAGAAAATCGTTGCCTGCCGGCTCGAACAGCGACGGCCAAAAGCTCTCCTCCTCGAGTTCCTCGGGCAGCGGATGAGCGCATTCGACGGGAATCCGTGTGAATTGGGCGTAGCCTCCGTGGTAGAAGTCCAGGGTGCCCCCTTGCGAGTTGCGGGGAGGCCAAAGACCGATCACACCTTCGTCGACGGCGCCGGGCAGACGATAGTGCGATTCCACGGCGACTTTCCCGCCCACCCGCAATTCAGTGACTTCCCGACCCACCTCGACGATCTCTCCGCACAGCTCATGGCCGGCGATGACACCCTCATCGACCCGATTCAGGCCGCGGGCGAAGAGCGTCTCGTCGGTTCCGCAAACCGAGGCCTTGACCACGCGCAGGAGCAGATCGCGCGGTCCTGGTCGGGGAATTGCCACCTCCTCGAGCCGGAGGGCGGTCTCAGCGTCGAGATGGGGCCGATAGACCCAGGCTTTCATGGACTCCATTGTCGGCCCATTCTACATGAGCCGGGCGCTTCGATCCCGATTCCGAGATCCGATGCAGGCACCGAGCGAATCGGGCTCGTTCGACAATCGCAGCGGGACACCGAGGCTCGACCCGCAACTTCTTGCAAATCGGGTCGGATCGGGGGCCGGACACCCTCCAAATCTCTTGATTCTCCTTCTCGGCTTCAATACCATCAGCCAGAAGCTGGCCGCGAAGCAGGGTTCGATTTCGGTGGGATCTGTCGGCGCGAAGGCGCTCCGGAGGAAAGCATGAAAGTCTCGATTACGGTGAACGGGACGAGATACGAACGCGAGGTGGAGCCTCGGGTCCTCTTGGTCCATTTTCTTCGCGAAGAACTCGGTTTGACGGGCACCAACATCGGTTGCGACACCAGCCAATGCGGAGCCTGCACGGTGCACATGGAAGGCCGCCCCCTCAAGTCCTGCACCTGCCTGGCGGTCCAGGCGGACGGCCGACAAGTGACAACCATCGAAGGGTTGGCGAAGGGTGAACAACTGCATCCGATGCAGGATGCCTTTTGGGAGAAACACGGACTGCAGTGCGGCTACTGCACGCCCGGAATGATCATGTCGGCCGTTGCGCTGTTGGAGGAGAATCCCGAGCCGACCGAAGAGCAGGTCCGGCACGGTCTGGAAGGGAATCTCTGCCGTTGCACCGGCTATCAGAAGATCGTCGAGGCGGTCCTGCACGCATCCAGAAGCGGAGGTTGAGTTGAGTACACGAATATTCGGCTCGGGGATCCGAAGGCGTGAGGACCCGCGCTTGATCACCGGAGAAGCTCGTTACACCGACGACATCTCGCTGTCCGGAATGCTTCATCTGGCCATCGTTCGAAGTCCCCTGGCCCACGCCCGCATCAAGGCCATTCGAACTGAAGCGGCGCGCGAGTCGGAGGGAGTCACGGGAATCTACACGGCCCAGGATTTGGATTTGAACCCGATTCCCTGCGCCTGGCTCTTGCCCGATTCGGACCTCAAAACTCCGGATCATCCACCCTTGGCCAGAGACCGCGTCCGATACGTCGGAGACGCGGTCGCACTGGTGGTGGCGATCAATCGTTCCGCCGCCCAGGATGCGGCCGATCTCGTCGAGGTGGATTACGAGCCTCTCGAAGCGGCCGTCAATCCCGAGACGGCCACCCAGCCGAGCGCGCCGCAGCTCTTCGACGACGTTCCCAACAACATCGCTTTCCGCTGGGTGGTCAGCAGCGGGGACGAAGCGCTGGAGAAGGCTTTCGGCGAGGCTGACATCGTGGTCCAGGAAAGGATCATCCAGCAAAGGCTTCTGCCCACGGCCATGGAGCCCCGTTCGGCCGTCGCCCAATGGAACAGCGCCGCCCGAGAGCTGACCGTCTGGTGTACCAGCCAGAACCCCCACATCCATCGCCACATCCTCAGCGCCGTCACCGGTGTGCCCGACCACAAGTTGCGGGTGATCGCCCCCGAAGTCGGGGGAGGCTTCGGCAGCAAGATCCCTGTCTACCCGGATGAGGCTCTGGTCAGCTGGGCATCGATGAAGACGGGGCGCCCGGTGAAATGGACCGAGACACGGAGCGAAAACTATCAAGCGACGATCCACGGACGGGATCATGTCGAATACGTCGAGCTGGCCGCGAGACGAGACGGTCGGGTGGTCGGGATCCGGGGGAAGGTCTTCGCGGCAATGGGCGCCTACCTTTCGACAGCCGGCCCCGGAATCCCCACCATCCTGCACGGCTTGATGTACAGCGGAGCCTATGACATCCCCCATATCCGCTGCGAATCGATCGGAGTCTTCACCAACACCACGCCGGTTGACGCCTATCGTGGAGCCGGCCGGCCGGAAGCGATCTTCCTCGTCGAACGCTTAATGGACAAGCTGGCCCACCAAGCGGAAATCGACCCCGTCGAGGTGCGCCGCCTCAACCTCATCCCCCCCTTCCGGGACGGACACGAGGTAGCCACGGGACTGACTTACGACAGCGGCGACTACGGAGCGGCACTCGACAAAGCTCTGCAGAAAGCGGGATACGGCCGCCTCAGGGCTCAACAGCGGGATGCCGCCAAGCAAGGACGCCTGATCGGAATCGGCGTGACCTGTTACGCCGAAATCTGCGGGTTGGGTCCCAGCCAAGTCGCGGGCGCTATCGGGTTCCAGGGTGGGCTCTGGGAGAGCGCCATCGTGCGAGTGTCGGCGACCGGGAAAGTTCAGGTGATGATCGGCGCTTCTCCTCACGGACAAGGCGAGGAGACCACCTTCGCACAGATCGTTTCCAGCGAGATAGGCCTGCCCGTGGAGGACATCGAGATCGTCCACGGAGACACAGACCGCACCCCCATGGGTTGGGGGACTTACGGAAGCCGCACCACTCCGGTTTCAGGCGCCGCCGTGACCCTGGCGACGCGCAAGGTGAAGGAGAAAGCTCGCCGCCTCGCCTCCCATCTGCTGGAAGCGGCTGCCGAGGACATCGAATACGAGGATGGCCGCTTCTTCGTGCGCGGGTCGCCCGATCGATTCAAGACGATCCAGGAGATGGCTTTGATGGCCACCGTGGGCTGGGATCTCCCCGAGGGAATGGACCCGGGATTGGAGGCCTCCCAGTTCTACGACCCGCCCAATTTCGTCTATCCGTTCGGTGCGCATATCGCGGTTGTCGAAGTCGACCGTGAAACGGGAGCCGTAGCCCTCGAACGCTACATCGCCGTCGACGATTGCGGGCCCCACATCAACCCGGTCATCGTCGAAGGCCAGATACAAGGCGGCGTGGTGCAAGGGGTCGGCCAGGCTCTTCTGGAGGGGTGCGTTTACGACGAGCAGGGCCAACTGATTACCGGAACCCTCCTCGACTACGCCATCCCGCGAGCCGACTCTGTGCCCACGATCGAGCTTGATTCCACCATCACCCCATCGCCACATCACCCCATCGGCGTCAAGGGTGTGGGCGAAACCGGAACGATCGCCAGCACCATCACGGTTTACAACGCCGTCATCGATGCTCTCCGCCCAATGGGAGTCCATCAGATCGAAATGCCTCTGACGCCGCCGCGGGTTTGGAAGGCCATGCAATCGGCGTCCGGGACGGGAGGGCCCACCTCATGAGACCGACTCGATTCGACTACATCCGACCTGAGACCGTCGAGGAGGCGATCGAGGTCCTGAACCGGTCAGACGAGAACAAGGCTCTGGCCGGGGGACACAGTCTGATCCCCGCACTCAACCTCCGTCTGGCCCAACCGAAGAAGCTGGTCGACATCTCGCGGCTTCCCGGAATGGACCAGATCCGGGCGGACGAGGGGAAGCTGCAGATCGGGGCGTTGTGCACTCACCATCGCATCTCCCATGACGGTCAAGTGGCCGATCACTGCCCTGCCCTGGCCGATGCGGCCTCGATCATCGGCGATCCGCAGGTCCGACAATGGGGAACTCTGGGCGGCAATCTGGCTCACGCCGATCCGGCCTCGGATCCGCCTATCGTATCGGTGGCTTGCAGCGCCACGATTCATTGTCAGGGTCCTTCGGGGAAACGATCGATAGCCGCCGACGACTTCTTCAAGCACCTTTTCACAACCGATCTGAAAATGGGAGAACTGATCACCCATGTCGAGTTTCCGAGCTCGAAAGGGATGAAGAGCAGCTACGTCAAATTGCCCCATCCGGCCTCACGCTACGCCCTGGTTGGTGTCTGCGTCGTGCTCGAGATGGAGGGGACCTCTTGCCGCGCTGCGCGGGTGGGCGTGGGAGGGTTGACACCCGCGGCGAAAAGAGGGCGTGGCGCGGAGCAAGCCCTTCAGGGATCGAGCCTCGACGACTCCGCCCTGGAGAAAGCCTCCAAGGCGCTGCGCGACGAACTCGAGGGGGACGAACTGATCGGCGACTTCTTCGCTCCGGCCGATTATCGGCTCGCCATGTGCGGCGTCTTCCTCAAACGAGCGGTGCGAAAAGCGCTCGGTTCCTGAGGGCCTCTGGACGCCCTACCTCAGTCCGCAGACGGCAAGCATGACAGAGCTTCGTTCGTGAGAACGAAGACAAATCCCCAAGGCGCATTGTCCGCGTTCTCACGAACGCGGCTCTGTCCGGGGTGTCCTCCGATCTCACCGGGATTTCACGATTCGGCCGGCACGCCCCCCGGCGCCCGGCTCCGAGGAGCCGGGAACCGGCGTCAACAGTCAACCCGCAGACTCCCCGCTTCCAGAAACAGTACAATGACTAGTGCAGGGCGTCGTAAGTTCTGAGCCATGGGTCTGCGAGTTATCGTCGTCGTCCGGCTAGGCGTCGCGAGCGAGGCATATCCGGCCATATTCCGAGCGAGCGCAACAACGCCGGCGGCGGCGAGAGCCGCTGAACCGTGGCTCAAGACTTATGATCCGCTGCACTAGCCTGTTCATCATGGCGGAACCGACTCCCAGTGTTTCTCAAAAACGCCCCCTGCCGGAAAGCATCGAAGCTGTCCACCGGCATCTCCGGCGCCAGCAGTACATCGCCGAACGCGGACTCGAAACCACCCTCTTCCTCTCTCTCAAGCTCTCCAAACCGCTTTTCCTGGAGGGCGAGGCGGGAGTCGGAAAGACCGAAGTCGCGAAGGTCTTGGCAAAGAGCCTCGAAACCAGGCTGATCCGACTCCAATGCTACGAGGGTCTCGACGTCAACACCGCTCTTTACGAGTGGGACTACGCCCGTCAGCTCCTCTACCTGCGAATGATGGAAGCGGGAGGAGCGGATCGCCGACAGATCGAAGATGGTCTTTTCAGCCGCGATTTTCTGCAGGCGCGGCCCTTGCTCCAGGCATTGGAATCGAGTTCCAACGGCCTGGCACCGGTGCTTCTGATCGATGAGATCGACCGGGCCGACGAGGAGTTCGAGGCCTTCCTGTTGGAACTTCTTTCAGAATTCCAGGTGAGCATTCCGGAGCTGGGAACGATACGGGCTCCCCACCCTCCTATCGTGGTCATCACTTCGAATCGCACCAGAGAGGTGCACGACGCCCTCAAGAGACGCTGCCTGTACTACTGGATCGATTACCCGGGGTTTGATCGCGAACTCGAAATACTGCGCACCAAGGCACCCGACGTCGCACCCGGGCTGGCTCGACAGGTGACCGCCTTCATCCAGGAGCTGCGCAAGATGGAGTTGTTCAAGGCGCCCGGCGTCGCCGAGACGCTCGACTGGACCGCCGCGCTCGTGGCTCTCGATCAGGAGCAGCTCAGTCTGAGTGTCGTCGAGGACACGGTGGGAGTGATTCTCAAGTATCAAGACGACATCGAATCGCTCCCGCGCGAATCGCTGCGCGCCATACTGGAGCGCTCGCGGCTCAAGGCCGAGAGTTGAGTGAACGGCGGTCCGCGGCGGGGCAGAGTCTCGATTTGGTCCGTCAGAACTGTCTGCCTCGGCCCTTGTCGCTTCCGCCGGTAGCGATCGATTTTGCGGTCATGAGGAATCGAGAAAAGGAAGATACGACTCTGGACACCACCCTCGGCGAAGGCGGTCACCTGCTCGGGAATCTCGTACTCTTCGGCCGCATCGCAAAGCAACTGGGCCTGGCTGTCACCCCGGAAAGAATGACGCTGGCGGGACGAGCTCTGGGCTGGATCCGACTCGAGCGGAAAAGCGATGTCTACCATACCCTGCGGTCCCTGATGGTGACTCGATTCTCCGATATCGCCCTCTTCGATGAGGCCTTCAAACTCTTTTGGCAAAAGCCCTCTGTGGGCACCACCGGCCTCGATCTTCGCTCCTTGGGAGAACAGAGACACAAGAGGAAGACTCAGTTCGAGCCCGCACCGGACGGCATTGATGGGGAACGGGACCAAGACGATCCAGGGCGCTTGTTGCTCACCGGTTACAGCGCCGGGGAGGTCCTGCGGAGAAAGGATTTCGCAGAGATGACGGCTCGCGAACTCGAGGCGGCCCGCCGCTGGATCGAACGCTTTGCGGGTTCGCTGAGCCAACGACGCAGTCGCCGCAGAATCGCCAGCCGGCGCGGCTCGCCGGCTCTGCGGTCGGCGCTCAGACGCAGCCTCAAACGCGGGGGCGAGATGATCGAGCTTCCACGCTTCGGACCTCGGCTGAAACCGCGTCCGCTGGTTCTGATTTGCGATATCAGCGGCAGTATGGAGAGCTACACGAGAATCCTGCTTCACTTCGCCCATGCCGTCACCACCCGCCTGGGCCGAGTCGAATCGTTCGTCTTCAGCACTCGCCTGACCCGGATCACCCGCCCGCTCCGACTCCAGTCGATTGATCGAGCGTTGCGCGATGTGTCGTCGACCGTCCGAGACTGGGCCGGGGGCACTCAGATCGGCGGCGCCCTGCACGCCTTCAATTTCAAGTGGAGCCGACGAGTGCTGGGCTGGGGGGCAGTGGTGCTGCTGGTGACCGACGGCTGGGATCGGGGAGACCCTGAATGGGTGCGGAGGGAGGCCGCCCGGTTGAGGCGGAGCTCCACACGTTTGATCTGGCTCAATCCTCTGGTGGGAGCCCCGCAGTACGCCCCGCTTACCCGGGGCGCCCAGGCGCTTTTGCCCAACGTCGATCGCCTGCTCTCGGTGCGCAATCTCGCCAGCCTCGAGGAACTGGGGCGCGAGCTGTCCCGACTCGAATTCGACGGATATGGACGTGTCGCGAGCCGGAGCCATAGCGAAACGGAAAGGGTGCGACCATGATCGATCTTCACCAAGCTGTCCGAGACTGGTTCGAGCGAGGCGACCCGATCGCCCTGGCCACGGTGGTCGGCACCTGGGGATCCTCACCCCGACAAACCGGTGCCAAGATGGTGGTGAACGAGCGCTCCGAGATCGCTGGTTCGGTGAGCGGCGGTTGCGTCGAGGGTGCGGTCGTCCAGGAAGCGCTCCATGTCCTGGCCGGGGCCGATCCCCGTCTGCTCGAGTTCGGAGTCAGCGACGAAACGGCCTGGAGCGTCGGGCTCTCCTGCGGGGGCAAGATCACCGTCTTCGTGGAAAGGCTGCGTTCCGATTGGTGGAATGTCCTCGACGAGGGACGAAAGAGCGACAGCACTCTGGCCTGCGTGACTCGGCTCGAGGGTGCGGCCAAAGGTTCAAAGATGATTGTCACTGCCGACAGTCAAGTCGCCTGGTCCGATCTCGATTGCGACGACGCCCTCAAGCCTCGCATCATCGCCGCGGCAGTCGGGGCCATGCAGCGGCGCGAGTCGTCGCGAGCCGCGATCGGGGGCGCGGATGTCCTGATCGATCTGCAGCTCCCCAGGCCGCGCCTGCTCATCGTCGGGGGCGCCCACGTCGCCCAATCTCTTCACAGACTGGCAGCCGAGATCGGATTCCGGACCATTCTCATAGACCCCCGAAAGGCCTTCGCGACACCTGAGAGATTCCCGGGCGCCGAAGCCATCTTCCATGAATACCCTCAGCAGGTTCTTCCTGTCATCGGCCTCGACCGTGACACCTATCTCGCCGTACTCACCCATGACCCCAAGATCGACGATCAAGCGCTTCTTCTCGCCCTTCCCAGCGCAGCCCCTTACGTCGGTATCCTCAGCAGCCGGAAAACGCACCAAAAACGCTTGGCCCGCCTGCTCGAAGCGGGAGCCGATCCCGACCTCCTGGACCGCATCCGTACGCCGATCGGCTTGGACATCGGGGCCCGAACACCCGAGGAAATCGCATTGGCGATCATGGCCGAGATCATTCAGTGCAGGCGCCGCCCGAATCCTTGAATTGAGAGAAGCGGGAGCGGGGGAGTGTTCGGAGCGGGCATCCTGCCGGGGCTCTGGTAGCGGGGAGCTGTGGTTCGGGATGTAGCCTGCAAGGCGGTGGTACGCCTGTCGCAGAACGGGGGGGGATTCGCCTCGAACCTTCTCTTTGTTCCCACAAGAAAAGTTCGCTGACAGCCGACCGCCCGCGAAACGGACGCCCTGCCCACGAACGAAGCCGAAAGGCGACGTCAATCGGCTACCGTCTCCGTTCCCGACTGTTGACCTCCGAAGGTGTCCGCTTTATTTTGAAGCCGGTCGATTCGGCCAAAACGCGAATCTCAAAACTCGAGGAATAACGATGTCACAGAAAACAAGTCTTGGCTTGCTCTTCGCGCTGCTGCTACTGGGCGGCGCAATCTCGAACGCCGCTCCTCTGAAAATCATGGTGATCGGCGCCCATCCGGACGATGCCGAAAAAAGCGGGGGGACGATGGCGCTCTTCACTTCCCAGGGTCATCAGGTCCGTCTCGTCGCGTTGACCAACGGTAACGCAGGTCACCAGGAAATGGGAGGAGGTCCGCTGGCTCAACGCCGCATCAAAGAATCGAATTGCGCGGCAGCCGTCATCGGCGCCGACTATGTCGTGCTCGACAACGACGACGGCCAATTGATGCCGACCCTAGAGAACCGCGAGAAAGTGATTCGCCTCATCCGGGAGTTCGACGCCGACATCGTCATCACCCACCGCCCCAACGATTACCATCCCGACCACCGCAACACCGGCCTTTTGGTTCGCGATGCCGCCTACATGGTGACGGTTCCCAACATCGTGGCCGCGACGCCGCATCTGCAGAAGAATCCCCTTTTTGTCTACATGGCCGATCGCTTTCAGAAGCCGGTTGCCATCGAACCCGACGCGGTGGTCGACATCGACGGCGTGATCGAAAAGAAGATCGACATGTACCACTGCCACGAATCGCAGGTCTACGAATGGCTTCCCTACAACGCGGGATACCTGGACCAGGTGCCCGACGATCCGGCGCAACGACGCGCCTGGCTGGGGACCGTCTGGAAACGGCGTTCCAGCTCCACCGCGGACCGCTTTCGCGAGGAGTTGGTGGAACTGTACGGCCCGGATCGCGGCTCGAAGATCGAGTTCGCCGAGGCCTTCGAAGTCTCCGAGTACGGGTCGCAACCTTCGCAGGACGAACTGCTGAGCAAGTGGTTCCCGTTTTTCGGCAAAGAACAATAAAGGCAAGGCGGGCTGCGGCTTTTCCGGGTTAATTGCTCCCCTGGTCCGTGTGGTGAGTTCCGTTTTGCCGAATTCGGATTGGCTCGGTGCGGTCACGGCTCGGGGAAAGGGACGGGCTGTTCTTCCGATCCCGATCCCGAGGCTTCAAAAGGGACGGGCTGTTGCACCCGATACCCGAATACCTGCGTGTTAGAATTTCGGGGTGTTTAGCACCATCTGCCTGGCCATGCTCGGGCTTTTCCTTTCGACCCAAACCGAGCAGGAAAAAACGGCCTACATCGGCGCCCAGAAATGCGCTCTTTGCCACCAGGACAAATCCGCACTGCATTCCTCGAGTCCTCATGGCATGACCTGGAGACCCGCCTCCGCACTGGACCGAATAGAATCGCTCCCGCAGGAGATCAAAGAGGCGAACTCTTCGCATGCCGTGAGAAAGCTGGACGGACGCTGGAACTACATCCTGAAGATGGGGGATCGCCCGCCTCAGATCTTTCCGATCCACTCGGTGGTCGGCGGGGAACGTTTCGGCCTCAGCTTTCTATTCCGTGCCGAGAAAATAGAGTCGGCCGCTCTTCCCCGGCCCACTCTGATCGAAGGTCGCTACATGCTCGACCACGTCACCAGCCGTCTCAAGAGGTCTCCGGGATTCCCCGAATTGGTCGAGGATAATTATGAGGTCAATCTGGGCCGCGTGCTGAGCCGCGATTTCGCCGACAAATGCCTGAGCTGCCACCTGGGGCCCCTGGATTACGAAACGGCTCTGAAAGGGGAAGCCCGAGCTCCTCTTCTTGACAACGGCGTGACCTGCGAACGATGCCACGGTCCGGGAGAAGCACATCTGGAGGCGGTCTCTGAGAGTGAAACGGATTTGAAGATCATCCACCCGGGAAAACTTCCCTCCCAACAGCTCATGGAACTTTGCGGGGATTGCCATTCGGGCTTCTTCCCGCTGCTTCGGCCCAGACCCGGAGACGTCCTGATTGCGAACCAGGCGAC
>JBFGHF010000030.1:0-13091 GCA_041578355.1 Acidobacteriota bacterium | reverse complement strand
TGCGGCGGGCCGCCGCCGCCATCAGTTTGTAGAGCTTGCGCTGACGATGCGCCAGTGTGCAGTAGATATTCTGCTCGATCTTGGGTGGCAGCTCGGAAGCGACCTCGCTCTTGAGTCGCCTCATGAAATAGGGGCGGATGTGATTCGCCAGTTCGCTCTCCAGCTCGGGCTCGTGGCCTTGAACGATCGGTTTCTGATAGGTCCGTTGAAAATCGGGCAGCGTCCCCAGCAGACCGGGCATGAGGAAGTCGAAAATCGACCACAACTCCAGCAGCGAATTCTCGATCGGCGTTCCCGTCAAGGCCAGCCGGCAGTCGGCTTGGATTTTCTTGACCGCGCGGGTGCGTTTGGCGCGTGGATTCTTGATGAACTGCGCCTCGTCCAAAACCAGGTAGCGAAACCGCTCGTCGGGCACGAATCGGGTCAGCAGGGAATAGGGGATGATCGTCAGGTCGTAGTCGGCCAAATCCAGACGCTTGAGCTCGGAGCTGCTCTGCACCCAGTGGGCCAGCAGCCCCGGTGTGAAGCGCCGCGATTCCTCCACCCAATTGGGCCCGACCGAGGTCGGGCAAACCACCAGGCTGGGAGCCTCCCCATCCCGGCGGCGACCCAGCTCGATCAAAGTCAGCGTCTGCAGGGTCTTTCCTAGTCCCATCTCGTCGGCCAGGATTCCGCCCAAACCGTGTTGGGAGAGAAAGCCCAGGAAACGCACGCCCTCTCGCTGGTAAGATCTCAGCACCGGCTCCAATTCAGCCAGGTCCAAGTCGACTCGGCCGCCGGTTTTCAGAGATTCCCGGAATCGGGCCAGGGATGGCGGCAGATCGACTCGACGGGGAGCCCGCGCTCCGTTGCGCTCGACAAGCCCGCAGAGGCGGGAAAGGTAGTGGAGAGGCCGCCGTTGCCAGAGCGGGGAGTCCGGCGAATAGCCCATTCGAACCAGTCCGGCGGTCAGACGTTGCAGGGTTCGACGCTGCACCGATACCAACTGGCCGTCCGAGAGCCGGTAGTAGCGACCCGGGAACGACCTGAGACCCCTGGTCTCGGCGCCGCTGAGTTCTCTGCCGCCGGCCACCCAGTTCCAACGCATCTCGAAGCTGTTCTGTCGGCCGTCCCAGGATGCGGTGAGTTGGGGGCACACCTCGAAATCGCCGCGAAGGACCCGCTGCAGCCGATCTTCCAGGTCGAACTCGATGCCGGCGCGTCTCCAAGCCTCGAGTCCGCCGTCCAGCAGGCGATGGATTTCAACGCTTCGGCCGAGGTGATAGGTTTCGCGGCCGCGAGATTCGAACCCGGCTTCCCGGAGAGCCTGGATGAGCCGATCCACAGCGGAGCCGAGCTTCGCCTCGATTCCCTCCTCTGCCAGGCTGAGATGGATTCGTTCGCCGCCCGAGGGTGAATCTTTCCGGGTCTGGACTGCGGCGGGTGGACGGGTCTGTTTCCCGGCATCGGAAGCCGCCGATGCAACCTCTTGATCGCCGCCGATGATCTGCCGCACCGCCAAGTAGAGGGCCGCCAGGTGTTCGCAGCGAGGCGACAGGGGGCAGCTGCACTCCAAGAGGACGCCCCGTTTCCCCTTTTGCCACACCGGACGGCGCGTCACTTCGCCTTTGACATCGCCTTGAATGAAATCGTGTCCCACGGTCACCTGGCCGACCGCGCCGCGCAGGACCAGAATCTGAGCCCGCCGGAAGGTCGAGTAACCGAATCGCGAGCGCACCCGGTCGGGCAAGGGAAGCGAATCGATCAGGCCGGACTCGGAGCGGGCGGACTGCAAAAAAACCACGTCGGCGCTGGACGGCATGCGGACACCTCGAAAGCTGGAAACTTCAGTCTATTCCAGTCCGGTGACAGCAGGATTGCCTGTGATTCGGCGAAAGCAGCCTGACAGAGCCGCGTGTACGTGAGAGGGTGCCTTTCGAACCTGCGCAACTCCGCGAAGGACTTGGAACGCCGCCTTCCAGGCGGCAACGCCCGGCCCCGCCGGGCGCGAGCGCCCGGATGCCGGCAAGGCTGCCGGCGTTCCAAGCGCGTCAAAACTTTTTAGACACCCTCGTGAGAACGCGGACAGAACGCGGCGGAAGTGTCTCTTCGCTCTCACGAACCGTAAGTGGTTGGACGCCTGAGTCTGGTTTCGAGAGCGAGGAGCGAGAGCGAGAGCCTGCAACATCGATAATTGTGATGGCCATTTTGAAGACGATTTGGGCGTTAGATGCCTTCGGATAGGCCTCCCCACCAATGGTCCGCTCGCTCTCGCTCCTCGCTCTCGCCCTCGCTCTCGGCCAAACACGAAACGAAACACTACAGCTCTTGTCGGGCGGCGGCGCGACCTCGAAAGTAGAAGATCAAGCCCGCGCCGATCATGAACAGAGAGCCACCCACGGTCTTGAAGAGATAGGTGGCGGCGCCCGTCTCGGGTGGCAGGAGGGCCATCAGAATCGCCAGCGCGGTCGATCCCACGCCCAGGACTGCGGCGACGACGGCGGCCGGTTTGCCCCCGGGAATCCGAAAACCGGCGGAACCGGAACCGGGTCCCTGCTTTTGAAAGACGATCAGAGCGAGAAACAGATAGACGAAAGGAATGAAGTAAAGAATCAGGCACATGTCGACGAGGATGTTGTAGGCGGTGTCAACGCTCGTCCCCGCCCCGGCGGTGGCGATGAGCGTAAAAGCCGTCGCCACCACGGTCTGCGCCAGAATGGCGATGTGCGGGGTCTTTCGCCGCGGATGAATTCTTCCGAACGCCGCCGGGAGGTAGCGGTCGACGCCCACCACGTAGGGCACCCGCGAGGCGCCCGCAAACCAAGCCATCGTCCCCCCGCAGCCTCCCAGGGCGATCAATCCCGCGCTCAAAGCCGCCACCCAGCCCAAACCGAAAGATCCAGCGACCGTTTCGATGGGCAGGAGAATTCCGTTGATTGTGGTGACTTGATCCTGCGGGACCGCCACCAGAACGGCGGCCGTCCCCACCATGTAGGTGGCAGCGATGGCGATGCCCGCTATCCCCACCGCGCGGGTGATGGTGCGAGCCGGGTTTTTGATGTCTCCGGCCATCATCGAGATCAGCTCCAATCCGGCGAAGGCGAAGCACATCTCGGCGAAGAACGACACCTGTTGACGGTCCGAAAGCCGGGGGGTGAGGGTGGAGGCGTCGAAGCGGTTGGCACTGCCGAAATAGACGTACGCGAGGGTTCCGAAAATGATCAGCAGGACCACCGGAATCCAGGTCGAGACCGCACCCAGATTCTGCAGGACGCGTCCCTTGCTCATGCCCAGGAAATTCAATAGAGCGACCAGCCAGAGGATGGCCAGGGTGAGGCTGGTGACGTAGAGTTTGTCTTCCTCGAGGCGCAGCGAGGGATCCAGCGCACTGAAGAGAAAGGCCGTGTTGGCGCTGACGAAAATCAGAAGGCCCGGAAAATAGAAGAGGTTGTTCACCCAGTAGCACCAGCCGCAAACGAAGCCGTGAAAATCTCCCAGGGCGGTTTTGGTCCAGGCGTAGACTCCGCCCTCTCGGGGATGGCGGGAAGAAAGCTCGGCCACCGCCAGTCCCTCGGGGATGAAGAAGAAAACCAGGGCGAGGACCCAAAGCACGAGGGAAGAGGGGCCTCCGGCGGCTGCCGAAGCGATCCAGCGCAGCCCGACGACCGCCACCAGGATCATCAGCACACTGTCGGAGAGCCGCAGGGTCCGCTGCAAGGACATCGCGGTAACGATAGCAGCTCGGCTCGTCATTTGCGGCGCCGCGGACCGCGAGGCGCAAACCCAAGTCCGCTGCGCGTTACACCTTCGGCCGATGCACTGAATCAGCGGGGCAGCTGAAGACGGGGAACTTTTGTGTTGGCAGGGGTGGCAGGATTCGAACCCGCGGCCCTCGGTTTTGGAGACCGATGCTCTACCAGCTGAGCTACACCCCTGCGGTGGCGGGACTCGGTATTATACGGCAACTGGCGGGGGAGATTCACCACAGAGGCCACAGAGTGCACAGAGGAGGTTTTTGTTCGCGTACTCGACAACAATATCGGGCAAGCTAACCCTGGGGAGTCGGCCGACGTCATGAATCCAGACCTCCGTCGGCTCTGTGTTCTCCGTGGTGAATCCCGGAATCGCAGCTAGGCTTTGACACGGGAAGTTGCGCGCTCCTTGAGCGCGGGGCGGATCGCCTCCATGATCTCGGCGATGTGGAAGTAGCGGTTGAGCACGTAGAAGTGGATTCCGGCGACGCCGCTCTCTAAAAGCTCCACGGCTTGGCGGGCGGTGTGCTCGACGCCGATGCGGTGGACCTCGTCTTCGTCGGCCCCCGCGTTCTCGAGTTGCTCGAGAAGCGGCGCGGGCAGCGTGGCGCCGCACATCCCGGTGATCCGTTTGATCTGGCCGACGCTGAGGATGGGGAGAAGGCCGGGGACGATCGGCTTGTCGATTCCCTGCTCACGGCAGTGCTCCACAAAACGGAAGAAGAGGCGGTTGTCGTAGAAGAGCTGGGTGATGACCAAGTCGGCGCCCGCCTCCACCTTGTTCTTCAGATGCCCCAGATCCGTCTGGAAGTCGGGAGCCTCGAGATGCTTCTCGGGATAGCCCGCGACGGCGATGCCGAAATTCCCGAAGCGGCGGATGTGGGCCACCAGATCGCAGGCGTAGCGATATCCGCCCGGCACGGGCCGGAACTCCTCGGAGCCGCGGGGAGGATCTCCGCGCAGGGCCACGATGTTGTCGATGCCTTCGCCGGCGATGCGCTCGAGAAGCCGCTCGATTTCTTTCGGGCCAGCCCCGACGCAGGTCAGATGGTGGGCGGTTTCGAAGCCGAGCTTGTTCTTTATTGTCGAGGCGATCCGGGTGGTTCTGCTCTGGGTGGAGCCCAGCGCTCCGTAGGTGACGGTGATGAAGCTGGGGCCGAGTTCCTTCAAGCGTGGCAGGCGATCCAGCAGCCGAGTGGTCCCCTCGTCGGTCTGGGGAGGGAACACCTCGAAAGAGATGACCGGACCGTCGCCACGATAAAACTGGTTAAACTGCATGATCCGAAGCAGTATACTACCTAGCCGTCGATCCGATGTTGTCGAACCGGCCCTCCGTTAGAGAGCACGATGCGAGTTCTGATTCTGGGCGGCGGCGAGGTGGCCACACTGGTGGCCCGGCGCCTTATTCGAGAGAAAAACGAAGTCACCATCATCGAGCAGAGCGAGGAACGCTGCCACCACCTCGAGGAGATTCTCGATGCCAAGATCGTCCAGGGCAACGCCGGACGGATCGAGACCATGGAGCGCGCCGGCATCGGTCACGCCGACATGCTGATCGCCGCGACCAACCACGACGAGACCAACATCCTGGGTTGTTTGATCGCCCAGAACTACCCCAACGTCACCATCAAGCTGGCGCGGATGCGGACCCATGAAGTGGACCGTTGGCGTCCCCTGTGCGAGAAGCACCTGAAGATCGACCTCGTGATTCACCCCGACCGCGAGGTGGCCCGCCGAATTCTCAAAGTCATCTCCCTGCCCGGGGTTTCCGACATCCGGGGTTTCGCCGACGGCCGCGTCCAGCTCTTCGGGATGAACATCACCGAGCAGAGCTGGGTGGTGGGCAAGACAATGGCCGAGCTGGATCGGAGCAGTCCGCCCAAGAACTCGTTGATGGCGATGATCTTCCGCGGGCACCGGGTGATCATTCCCCGCGGCCAGGACCAGCTCCTGCCGGGCGACCATGTCTACATCGTCGTTCCCACCAAGGAACTGCGTGAGTGCTTGGACTTCATGGGCTTGCCCAAAAAGAAAAGACTGCAGCGGGTCTTCATCCTGGGCGGCAAGCAGATCGGCATCGAAGTGGCGCAGCGGCTGGAAAAGCGGGGCATCCAGGTCAAGCTCTTCGAGCGCGACCTGCGGCGCTGCGAAAAGATCTCCACGCTGGTCAAGAAGACCGTGGTGGTTCACGGCGACGGGACCGATCAGCGCATCCTCAGCGAGGAGAACATCGAGGGCATCGACGCCTACCTGGCCCTCACCGGGCACGACGAAGACAACATCATGGCTTCACTGCTGGCCAAACGCTTGGACGCCCGCAAGTCGGTGGCCCTGATCAATCGCATCGACCTGCTCCCGATGACCCAGCTCCTGGGGATCAACTCCACCCTCAGCACCCGGCTGGTGGCCGTCGACCGCATCCTTCAGTTCGTCCGCAAGGGCAATGTCCTCTCGGTCAAGACCTTCCGCGACGAGGAGGCGGAGGCGATCGAGATGCTGGCCACCAGCGACTCTCCCTTCGTGGACAAGAAGTTGAAGGACGTCCACCTTCCCCGCGGGGCCATCGTGGGAGCCATCGTGCGTCGCGACGGCACCGTGATTGTGCCCAGGGGTGAAGCCGTGATTCACGCGGGCGACCGGGCCATCTTCTTCTGCCTGGAAACTCTGGTTCCGCAACTCGAATCCGTCTTTTTGACTGGACGCTGATGTCCCTGATCCGTTGGCCCGCTCTGCTCAAGATCCTGGGGTACTTTGTTCTCGCTCTGGGAGCCAGTCTCGCTTTTCCCCTTCTCTGCGGTCTTCTCATGGTCGACGAGGGAATCCAGCCCTTGGCGATCACCCTGGCCGTGACGCTGCTTTCGGGAGGCGCTTTGGCCAGCAGGTTTCACCGCGAGCAGCACGAGTTCAACCATCGCGAGGGCATTCTGCTGGTGATTCTGACCTGGCTCGCCGCCGGGCTGATCGGAGCCCTGCCGTTTTACCTCTCCAGCCACTTCCACAGCTTCACCGACGCCTTCTTCGAGTCGATTTCGGGGTTCACCACGACCGGCGCCACCGTCCTGAGCGACATCGAGGCGGTCCCGGGGAGTCTGCTGCTCTGGCGTTCCCTGACGCATTGGCTGGGCGGCATGGGAATCATCCTGTTGGGGATCGCCATCCTTCCCCTGGTGGGAACGGGAGGGATGGAACTCTATCGCGCGGAATTCTCCGGGTCCCGCTCCGAGAAGTTGACGCCGCGCATCGCGGAAACCGCGCTGGCGCTCTGGAAGATCTACGGCGCCCTCACCTTGGCCGGATTCGTCTGTCTGGTGATCGTGGGGATGAGTCCCTTCGAAGCCATCTGTCACACCTTCTCCACCCTGGGCACCGGCGGCTTTTCGACGCGCAACGCCAGCATCGAGTCCTTCAACAGCCCCACCATCGAAGTCGTCTTGATCGTGTTCATGTTGCTGGCGGGTGTGAACTTCACTCAGCATTACCGGTTGTTTGTCGAGCGCCGACCCAAGCGGTTCACCCGTGACCGCGAGCTGCGCCTTTATCTGTTGCTGACTCTTGGCGCCACCCTGGCCGTCGCTTCGACCCTCCTTTTCGATTCCGTTCCGGCACTGACTTCTCTGCGTCATGCCTTGTTCCAGGTGGTGTCGATTCTCACCACGACGGGCTTCTCCTCGGCCAATTTCGAGAACTGGGCTCCCTTTGCCCAGCTCATCCTGCTGGCGCTGATGTTCGCCGGAGGCTGTACTGGCTCCACCGCTGGCGGTCTCAAGATCTCGCGCATCGACCTCCTGCTGCGCGTGGTGATGCGCGAATTCCGAAAAATGGTGGAGCGGAGAGGGGTCTTCGCGATCCATTCCAACGGGCGCGCCGTCTCCGAGCAGACCATCCAGAGCTTGCTCAACCTGGTCTACATCTCCTTCCTGATCAACTTCGCCGCCTGCCTCCTGCTGACCGCCTTCGGCGTCGACGTATTGACTGCCATCGCCGCCGTTGCAGCCAGCATGTTCAACATCGGCCCGGGTCTGGGAGGGGTCGGACCTGCCGACAATTACGGGCATTTGCCCATGACGGTCAAGTGGATCCTGGCGGTCTGCATGCTGGCCGGCCGTCTCGAGTTCTACGCGCTGTTGGTGGTGTGCTTTCCGATCTTCTGGAAGAAATAGCGCTTCGGATTTCACCACGGAGCGCAGGGAGAGCTTTTGCTTGCCCGTGATTCGACCCCCCCCCCCCCGGGGCTCGTTTTGACAGCCTGACCCGACAAAAGCTATAATTCCCGGTTTTTGGCAGGAGGATTGTCGTCGTGTACGCGATAGTGGAAACAGGTGGGAAGCAGTACCGGGTGCAGCCGGGCGACAGAATCGATGTGGAGCGCCTGCCCGGTGCGGTCGGCGACACCATCGATCTCGACCGGGTGCTCTTCGTGGGGGACGGCCCCGAGGGCGCCAAGCAGGATTCCGTGCGGGTGATCGGAAAGATCGTCGAACAGGCGAGAGGCCCCAAGATCCTCGTATTCAAGATGAAGCGGCGCAAGATGTATCGCCGCAAGCGGGGTCATCGTCAGCACTTCACACGTCTGCAGATCGAAGACATCGAGATGGGCGGTGTCTCGACCAAGAGCGCGGCGCAGGCCAAGCAAAAGAAGCCGCTGAAGGCCGAAGGCAAGCCAAAAGCGAAGGTGGCCGAAAAAGCAGCCAAGCCGGAAGCCGAAAAGGCGCCGGCCAAGAAGACCGCTCCGGAAAAAGCGGCGCCGAAGAAGACTGCAGAGGAAAAAGCCCCGCCGTCAAAGGCGGCTCCCAAGAAGGCCGCGCCCAAGAAGGCGACCCCCAAGAAGGCGGCTTCAGCGGAAGTCAAGAAGGACGCCCCCAAGAAGGCGGCGCCCCAGAAGCCCGCGCCCAAGAAAGAGGCTTCCGCGGAGACCAAGAAAGCTGCTTCCGCCAAGAAGGCGGCGCCCAAGAAGGCCAAAGAGGGGGACGAGAAGACCCCGAAGAAGGCAGCCAAGAAAAAACCGGCGGAAGACAAGGAGTAGATCCCGATGGCACACAAGAAGGGGATGGGCAGTTCCAAGAACGGGCGCGACAGCCAGTCGAAACGGCTCGGCGTCAAGCGCTTCGACGGCCAGTTCGTCACCTGTGGATCGATTCTGGTCCGCCAGCGAGGAACACCGTTGAAGGCGGGCGACAACGTGGGCCGGGGCAAGGACGACACCTTGTTCGCGGTGGCCGATGGCACCGTCAAGTTCCAGAACCGCGGCCGCAAAGGCAAGTTCGTTCACGTCATCGCCGCCCAATAGTCTCGCCCTCCTGCCGCGATCGGGCTGAAAAGCCCGCCAACCGATGTTCGTCGACTACGCCAAGGTCCATCTCAAGGCCGGTGACGGAGGGGATGGCTGCATGGCCTTCCGGAGGGAAAAATTCGTTCCCCGAGGCGGCCCCAGCGGCGGCCACGGCGGCCGCGGCGGACATATTTACTTTCGAAGCTCGGCCCACCTCAATACTCTCCTGCCCTTCCGTTACAAACCCCACTACCAGGCCGAACGCGGACGACACGGTTCGGGCAACAAGAGAAGGGGCAAGGACGGAGCCGATCTGATCATCGACGTACCCGTCGGCACTCAGATCATCGAGGAGGGCAAGGGACTGCTGGCCGACCTGGATCGGCCCGGCGAGGAGTTTCTGATTTGCCGCGGAGGGCGTGGCGGTCGAGGAAACTCGGCCTTCGCCACCCCCACCCGCCAAGCTCCGCGTCGCCATGAAGAGGGCTTCCCCGGAGAAGCGCGAAGCGTCATCCTCGAGCTCAAGATCCTGGCTGACGTGGGGCTGATCGGTTATCCCAACGCCGGAAAGTCCACGTTGATCTCGGTGATCTCGGCCGCCCGGCCGCGCATCGCCGATTATCCTTTCACCACCTTGACTCCCCATCTGGGCGTGGTCTCGTGCGGCGATTACAAGTCATTCGTGGTGGCCGACATCCCCGGGCTGATCGAAGGGGCACATTCCGGCAGCGGGTTGGGTGACCGCTTTTTGCGCCACGTCGAACGAACCCGGCTACTGCTGCACATGGTGGACGTGAGCGGCAACGGACCGGAGGACCCGGCAGGGGCGGCCGAAGCCATTCAAAACGAACTCAAGCTCTTCGATCCCGCGTTGCTGCGAAAGCCGCAGGTCCTGGTGGCTTCGAAGATGGATTCCGCCGATGCCGAGAAGGTCAAAAAGCTGACTCGCTATGCCAAGCGCAAAGGCCTCGAACTCTTGGAGATTTCCGCGGTCACGGGGGCCGGGGTGGAAAGACTCAAGCAGAGGGCCGGGGCACTGCTGGGAGTGGAGACCGAATGAAGATCGGCATCTTGGGAGGGACCTTCGATCCCGTCCACCAGGGACATCTCTTCATCGCTCACTGCGCCCGGCGCGTGTTTGCGTTGGATCGGGTGCTGCTGATGGTGGCTCGCCAACCGCCTCACAAGTCGGGCCGGGATTTGACTCCCGGCCGTCACCGTTACGCCATGGTCGCTCTGGCTTGCGCGCGCGAGACGAATCTTTTGGCCGGCGACTGGGAGTTGGACCAGAGGGGTCCTTCCTACACCATCAACACGATGCGCCATTTCACAGGCCTGGACGACGGCAACGGTTACTGCTTCGTGGCCGGAGGTGACTCCTTGGCCGAAGTTCATCTCTGGAAGGATGCCACTAGACTTCTGTCTCAGTTCTGCTTTATCTTTGTAAACCGAACAAGCGACCCGAAGGGCCGCAAGGAGTTGCCCGGAATCGGGTCGTTGAGAGAAGACCTTCGAGAAGTTTGCGACAACGAAAGACACGCCATCGGGCCGGGCCGAACATTCTTGGTCAGCTCCGATCCACCATCCTACAGTTCCACCGCTATCAGACAGGCTTTTCGCGAAGGCCGAGGACCGGCGCCGGGCGCCCTGTCGCCGGAAGTGGATCTCTACATTCGGAAACACCGACTTTATGAGTGATTCGATGAACGCCCTTGCCCTCGCCTGTCGAGCCATCGACAAGAAGAAGGGCGAAGACCTCACTGTGCTGGATGTCCGCAAAATCTCCTCCTTCACAGATTTCTTCGCAATCTGCCACGGCAACAGCCGCAGGCAGACACGGGCCATCAGCGAAGCCATCGTTGAGGCGTTGAAGGCCGAGGGCATTTCCGCCTCTCACGTTGAAGGTAAGGACCATGGCGAGTGGATCCTGCTCGATTACATCGATTTCGTGATCCATATCTTCTCCCGAGAGGCGCGCCAGTTCTACAAGCTGGAACGTCTTTGGAGCGACGGCATTCCCATCGAACCCCGGGCGCTTTCAGCCTAGCCGCCGTCGGAATCGACGAGCTGGTTCGGCCGACCTCCTAGACAACGGGCGCCTGCTGAGAATCCGCCTCAAACACTTCACGGGCGACCCACTTCGAAATCGACCCCAAGCCGGGGCTCGGGAACCAGGAGCCGGGGCTGAGTTGCCCGACTCCCGAAACTTTTTGTATATCTAAGAGTCTTTGCTTCGTGAAAGTGAAATTTCTGTGGATCGGGGCCACGAAAGACGCTGACTTGGCCCGCCTTGAAAAGCGCTATTTGCAACGAATAGGGCGTTTTTTTCCGGCTGAGCTGGGCTCGATCCCGGAGGGCAAGAAACGAGATCCGCGACAGGCTGCCGCGCCGTTCGAACAGGAAGCAAAACGAATCGACAAGCGCGTGGCAGCCGGGAGCTATCTGGTTGGTTTGGACGAGGGTGGCCGTCAGCTCAGCAGCCGACAGCTTGCCAATCTGATCCAGCGATTGGTCAATCAAGGAATCGGTGAGGTCAATTTCCTCGCCGGCGGGTTTCTGGGGATTCCAGCCCGCATTCTGGAAAGAGCCGACTTGAGGTTGAGCTTGAGCCGGATGACGCTGCCCCACGAGCTGGCTCGGGTCGTTCTACTCGAGCAGATTTACAGAGCGGGAACCTTGATAAACAGGATGCCCTACCACAAGTGACGGAGGTTGGGATGAAAACGAAGGACCGGGATTACTTCCGGCAGGTATTGAAAGAAAAGCGGCGAGACTTGATCGAAGTCGTCCAGAAAACGGAAAGCTACGGCCGCGAGGCAGCCTCCGAAACCGAGGCGATGGACATCGCCGATAAGGCCACCAGCTCCTATACGAAGGAGCTCATGTTCAGCAAGAGCAATTCCGATCGACGCTTCCTGCAGATGATCGTCGATGCGCTCGATCGGCTCGACAAGGGCGCTTACGGAGACTGTCTGAATTGTGAGCGGGAGATCGGCCGCAAGCGCCTGGAAGCCGTGCCTTGGACCCAGCTCTGCATCGACTGCCAGGAACTCGAAGAGAGAGGACAACTCGGGTAGCAGGCTTGCTCGCGGCTCGTGGCTCGCGGCTCCTGGAATGGGCTCCGAGAGGGCGCCCTGGAGTGCGGCTGCGAAGCGCTAGAGTAGCTTCCGCCTTTCATCGCTTCGAACGTCTCTCCCGATACCGAAGAGATTTGTGTCTGCCCGACCGGCGGCGAATGAACAGCATTGGAAATGCTGAGGCTGCGCGTCGCGCTTCAGGGGATGACATCTTTTCCAGACGTGCCCACCCCACATACCCGGGTCGAACCTGGTACCCGACGAACTTTTTTTCGCACATTTGGGAACTCGCGCGTAATAGTAGGCGTGAGGTTACGACGCGCTCTACTCAAGGGGCTGCAGGCGATTCTGGCGCCCCAGGCTTGTGTCGAATGCGGCCTATGGGTCCTCAACGACGACCTCAGCCCGCTTTGCGTTGGCTGCCGCCAGGGCCTGCAACGGCTGCGCGGCCCGCTCTGCTCGGTTTGCGGAAATCAGGTGCCGGGCAACGTCCGCCTCGAATTCGCGCTCTGCAACAAATGCAGGACTGCTCCTCCCGCTTTCGATCGAGCGCGGGCGTGGGGGACCTATCAGGGCGCCCTGCGAAGCGTTCTTCACAAGTACAAGTTTGAGGGTTATCGGCGCCTGGCCGAGCCTTTGGCGGAATTGGCGGCGGCGGCTCTCGACGACCAGCAACTCGACCGGCGCTTCGACTGCCTGATTCCCGTCCCTTCCCACCGCAAAAGGCTGCGCGAAAGGGGCTTCGACCACACCGGGCGCTTGGCCGCATGCCTCTCCAACCGCATCCAAACACCTGTTTTCAAGGGCCTTCTGCGAAGCCGCGACACCCAGCCCCAATTCGGACTGGATCGTGTCGAGCGCAAGCGCAACCTGCGGGGCGCCTTCAGGCTCCGCAAAGCCGATCTCCTGCAAGGACGGCGGGTCCTTTTGCTGGACGATTTGTTGACCACCGGAACCACCGTGGAAGAAGCCTGTCGACTGCTGCGAAGAGAGTCGGAAGTTTCAGCGATCACC
>JBFGHF010000029.1:0-13352 GCA_041578355.1 Acidobacteriota bacterium | reverse complement strand
TCAAGGCCTACACCGGCCTCTCCCTCGACCACTACCGCGCCATAGTTAGGGCGGCGCGCGGCTGCGGCGCCCCGGTCCACGCCCATGTCTACCACCCCGAGGATGTGGGCAACGCGTTGGAGGCGGGAGTCGACGTGCTGCAACACGCCGGGTCGGCAGGCGAGCCTCCCTATCCCGCCGAGTTGGTTCGCAGGATCGCCGTCAAGGGGACGCCGGTGGTGGTCACCGCCGCCCACCGGATCTGGATCCTGCCTGCGACGCTGCAGTTCCCGGAGCGGCTCGAGGCGCCCCAAGTCCGCTCCGGACTGCCGCCCGACATCTACCGCGACATCCTCGAGTCTCTGGACGACTTCCACACCCTGGCCTATTTCGCGACCACCGACCGGCAGAGCTTCTACGCGCCTGCCGCAATGCGCCAGTGGATCGATTCCGGAGTGGTCCTGGGCATGGGAAGCGACTCGGGCACACCGATGAACTTTCACAGCGAGGCGCTCTGGTGGGAACTGAGGGCCTTC
The DNA here is from genome assembly GCA_041578355.1 of Acidobacteriota bacterium. Classification (GTDB taxonomy): domain Bacteria; phylum Acidobacteriota; class UBA6911; order RPQK01; family JANQFM01; genus JBFGHF01. The sequence continues at coordinate 12,837 of JBFGHF010000029.1, read as the reverse complement.
GTCGACAGCGGCCTTTCACCCGCCCGCGTCCTCTCCGCGGCGACCCGGGTCAACGCCCGCATCCTGGGGCGGGGAAGCGATCTCGGGACCATCGAAGCTGGCAAGTTGGCCGACATCCTGGTGGTCCGGGGGAATCCGCTGGCGGATATCGGAAACTTGAAGAATGTCGAGATAGTGGTCAAGGACGGCAGGATCGTGGAGTAGGCTCCCGGCGAAATCTGCGTGTGTCGTCGCGGCGCTCGCGGACCTGCACGAGGGTCGGTCCCGCCGGGAACGCAGGCATCCCTGCCTGCTGTTGCGGATTGGTCGTTGGGGCCGAAGCGGCAACCGCACAATCTCCGGCAGGGCCAATCTCGAATACGATCAACGTAACCAAGTGCACCCCGACGCCCCAGACCTACTGCTCGTCGGCCGAGGGGCCGTAGGTCCGAGGGACGGGGAGATCATTGAGCCGCAGATAGACCCCCAATTGCGCCCGATGGTGGATGGTGTGGTTGAAGATCATGCTGCGCAGGACCGCCACCCGAGGCATGGTGAAGATTTCGTGGTCCCCCATGCTGAGCGTCCAGGCAGCCATCAGGCTCTGGTCCGAGGCGTCCGCAAGCGCGGCGCGAAACGCGACCACTTTCCGATCGAAGGTGTCGAGCAAGGCCCGGGTGGAGTCGGCCGGTTCGGGTGACGCGGGGGCATCGGGCCCGGCCAGGTTGAGAGACTTCTCTTGCAGCGTGTAGACCCCCCAGCCGGGGATGTTGGTTAAATGCGTCCCCAGTTCCCGGAAGGTCCACGACTTGTCGTGGGGCCGCCAGTCCAGCTTGCCGTCCGGTATCCGCTCGAGCGCCGTGCGGGTCGTTTTCGTTTCCTGGTCGAGTTCAGGGATCAGGCTTTGTGCGATATTCATACACATATCAAAGCCGCTTTCAAAAGGTTTGGCAAGGGACAAACGGGAACCAGACCGGGTCGCGAGCCCCCAGACAGGAGGTCTGATGAGTCGATTTCATGAAAAGAAGTTTCCGGGTGAGAGCGAGGCATATCGGCAGGCACGCGACCGGCTCTTGCAGGCCGAGCTTGAGTTGCGCCGGAAGGTCGGGGAGGTGGCGGCCTTGCGGCAAAGCCTCCCCCTGGGTGGGGCGGTTGCTTCGGATTACGTCTTCGAGGAGTTGGATTCCGCCTCGGGCCGGGTCGTGGAGGTCCGGCTCTCCCGGCTCATCCCCGAGGGGAAGTCGACGCTTCTGCTTTACAACTTCATGTACGCGCCCGACTGGGACAAGGCTTGTCCTCTGTGCACCTCGCTGGCCGACGGCTGGGAGGGGAACGCCGCCTACGTCGCGGAGCATGCCGGCTTCGCCTTGGTCGCCAAGGCACCCATCCGAAAATTCGTGGAGTGGGGACGGCAAAGGGGCTGGGAAAGATTGAGGCTGCTTTCCTCGGAAAAGAACTCCTTCAACGCCGACTACAACGCGGAGTTCGAATCGAGCTACGGCAGCCAGCACCCGGTCATGCACGTCTTCACGCGTCGGGACGGTCGCCTCCATCACTTCTGGTCGTCGGAGGTGCTCTATTGCAAGCTCGACTCCGATCCCCGTCACCTGGACACGACCTGGCCGCTCTGGAATCTGCTCGATTTCACGCCCGAGGGGCGGGGAGGCGACTGGTACCCGAAATACGAGAAATGAGGCGTTTTGACCGTCGACTCAGTCTCGGATTCTCCCCCGTCCCCGGGGAGTTTCAGCGGGAGGCGACCCGTGCGGTTAGAACTCTCGCGCTCTGTGAAACCCGGGGGCGTTACTCTTTCGACGGAGGACGGAGCAGAAGCAGCGAGAGCAATGTCGCCCGCTCCACGAGTCGATCGAGATAGACGAACTCGTGGTAGGCGTGGGCGCCGTCGCCGACGGGGCCGAGACCGTCGAGCGTGGCGGTGAAGAGACTGGTGGTGTTGCCGTCCGACGCTCCGCCCGAAAGGCCCTCTCCCAACTCCAAACCAAGCTCCCGGCCCACCTCGACGGCCTCCCGGAAGAGGGAGCGGTTGCGGGGTGTCGCCTCCATCGGCGGTTTGGAAAAGCCTCCCTGAACCTCCAGCCGAGTCCCCGGGATCTCGGTGGTCAGGTTGTGGATGGTCTCCTTCATGTGCAGCGCGTCGGCCTGGGTCATGACCCGCACATCGACGCGGGCGTCGGCCTCGGCGGCCACCACGTTGCAGCGGATCCCGCCGGAAACCGTACCCACGTTGACCGTGATGCCTCTTTCGGGGTTGTTGAGGGCGATCAGCTTGTGAATGAGATGGGCCAGCTCGTGGATGGCGCTGGCGCCTTCTCCGGGAGACAAACCGGCGTGCGAAGCCCTCCCCTGGACCTTGAGCAGGAACTCTCCCACACCTTTCCTGCGAGTTTTGAGGCGCCCTTCCGGGCCCAACGAAGGCTCCAGAATGAACGCCCGGTTGCACTGCGAGGCGAGAGAACGGATCTGCGATTCGGAATCGGTGCTCCCCGTCTCCTCGTCCGAATTCACACAGACCAAGGGAGCCACTTGGGGGGAGAGTTGCAGGTCGTGCAACGCGCGAACTGCAAAAACCATCATCGCCAGGCTGGCCTTCATGTCGTAGACTCCCGGACCCGCGATGGAGCCGTTGTCGACGACCAGAGGCATCCTCTTCAGAGTTCCCAGCGGCCAGACGGTGTCGCTGTGGCCGATCACAAGTTGTTTCAGCTCGGCCGGATGATTGCGCGGATGGGCCAAGAGGATGCCGCCGCTGGTGGTGCCCTGCAGCACGGTGGGGCGGAAGTCGGCTTCCTCCAAGACCTCCGACAGTATGTGGAATATTTCTTTCTGGCTGTCAGGGTCCGTGGTGGGAGATTCCACGAGGACCAGATCCCGAATCAGGTCCACCAGGTGAACCTGGTTTTGAAACAGGTAATCCCGGATCCGCTGGGCGGGTTCGTTCATGGGCGTCTGTGCTGAAACGTTCTGCAAGAGCAAGCCTCCCCGGAAGGGGACATTCTACCGGAATCCCGGGGGCGGGCGCAGCCGGCTGTTCCACTTGCTCGGCTCCGTGCTCAGGATTCCCGGCGGGAACTCGCGGAGGCCGGGCCCGCTCAGCGCGGCATCCGTCTCCACTCGAAGATCCCACACCCGGCGAGCTGGACGATTGGCGCTTCTCTGCCCTTCGGGAGCGCCGCCGAGACGCTCCGACAACTTCCGAGCGGGGACGTCGAAGCGGCCTCGCGAAACCCTGCTCCTGCTTGATTGAGCCAAACCGCGCTCGGTTCCAGCCGGTCGTTCTCGAGGGAGCCGTTGGCCAGCACCAAGTCCACCCATCCGTCCTGATCGAGGTCGCTTGCCGTCGCTTGAAGCGTCCCGTAGCAACCTCTCGGGCCCGGATGAGGGGAAGCCTCCCGGAAGACACCGTCGCCGACGTTCCTAAAAAACCTGGGCGCGCAGTGCTTTCCCCCGGATCCAGCAGCGAGGCTGGACCGAGCCACATCGGCGTATTCCGCGTGGCGGGTGATCAAAAGATCGAGGCGGCCGTCGTTGTCGTAATCGAGAAACAAAGAGGAAAACCCGGAATCGGCCGCAGAGATTTCGCGCGGCGTGGCGTCGCGGAACCTCCCCTTCCCCTGGTTGTGAAAGAGAAGGGCGCCCCGCTTCCACTGTTGGACGAGCAGATCGGGAAGGCCGTCCGCATCGTAGTCGCCCACGTCGCAGTCGACTGCCGTGCCCTCCACCGAGAGGCCCGCGCGCCCAGAGATCTCCTCGAAGACCCCCGCTTGGCGGCCCCGGTAGAAGCGAACGGCGGGAGCAGCCTCCAGGTCCGCCCCGCACTCGAGCAGATCGAGCCGGCCGTCCTGATCCAGATCGGCGAAGACAGCATCGATGGTGTTTCGGCTGCCCGTCAATCCCGAATCTGCCGTGACGTCCACGAAACGACCCGCACGGTCGTTGCGCAGAAGGCGATTGGGCTGGGTGCCGGTCGGTCCCGAGCCCGTGATGTAGAGGTCGGGGTCTCCGTCCCCGTCGTAGTCTCCCCAACTCGCGGACCAGGAGAACGCCGGGCCGTTGGCCAGGGGGACGGGCCGCCACGCTCCATTGCGGTTCTGCCAGAGACGGGCGGGTTCCCCGCCGCCGGTTGCCACGGCGTCCGGGTCGCCGTCGAGATCGTAATCGGCGAAGGCCCATCGACCGTCTTCTCCTCCCGGCGTCTCGAGGGGAAAGAGCGGGGGCCGGGCGCGCGAGATCTCATTCCGGAAGTCCGGCTGCGTCCAGGAGAGAAGCATTTGTGAGGAGAGAGCCGCGGCGGACAGCGAGTCGGGCGCCAGGAAGGCCGCCGCTCCGGGCTCCACGTCCCCTTCCGAAGCCACCCCGCGGCCCGCAATCCGGGCCTCCTGTCGGGCGGTTTCCAAGACTCGCCGCAAAGCGTCGGCCGAGTCTTCGAAGCTCCCTTCCACAAGGCCGACCAGTCCCAACAGGAAGAGGCCCGTGGGGGATCGAAAATCAGCCGCCGTCCGGAAGTACTTCAAGGCGGCCTCTCGATCGCCCCGTTTCAGCTCCAGCCGCCCCAGATCGAGGAAGGGACCCGACTCCTCGGGGTTGATCCGGACGTTCTCGAGGAACGCTTTCTCGGCCTCCTCGTAGTCGAGTCCGGGGGCGCCGGGAAGAGAGTGGGAAAGGTTGATTCCCAGCAGTTTCCAGCCTCGCCGGCTCTGGGGATTGACTTCCACGAGTCTGCGGTAGATGCGGCGCGCTTCCCGGTAATCCCCCAGCTCGGTCAGGCAATTGCCCAGATAGTAGATCGATTCTTCGTGGTTCGGGTCGACATCCAAGGCCGAGCGGTAAAGGGCGGCCGCCTCCTCGAATCTCCCCCCGTTCCTGAGAGTGGTGGCTTGGTGGTAGTGGTTCCAGAAACGGCTCAGACGCTCTCGCGCCTCCGAGGACGGCGCTCGGGAGTCGGTGTCCTCGGAGCGCTCGGGGGCGACTCTGCGCAGTGTGAGCAGGAGGAAGGCCACGCCCAGCAATATTCCCCAGATCAGAAGGCTCTTTTTCAAGGCAGTTCGACCAGCAAAGTCTGATTGCAGCGCAGGTCCGTGAGCGTCCGGCTGCGCCCGTCGGGCAAGGTGACGCGAACGCTCTCGACGAGCGTCGCCTCACCCAGTCCGAACACCAGATCGTTCGAGTTCTGAGACAGGTAGGAAGCCTGTGAGCCGATTTGGGCGGCCGTCTTCTTTCCCTGCCATTCCACTTCGACCAGGGCGCCCAGGACGTTGCGATTTCTCCCCGAAGCCCGGACGCGCACTTTCAACCAGTTGTTTTCGCCTCCTGAATTGCGCAGAAGTTGCAACGGCGCCCCGTGATTGACGACCGCCACGTCGACGTCTCCGTCCCCGTCGTAATCGGAAAAGGCCGCTCCCCGGCCGACGGCGGCTGCGCCGAAAGGAGGTCCGCTCACCGAGCTGACATCGAAGAACCCTTCCTCGCCGCGGTTCCAGAACAACTGGTCGGTCATGGGGATCAGGAAACGCGGATCGTCCTCGCGCTGAAAGGTGCTGCCGTTGGCGACGAACAGATCGAGCCGTCCGTCATTGTCGTAATCCAAGAAGGAGGTCCCCCAGCCGATGAAATCGAGGGCGATCTGCCCCAAGCCCACCTGGTCGGCAATATCCATGAAGAGCAGCTTGTGGGGTTCGGGTGCCACTGCGCCGAAGGCCACACGGAGGTTGTTGTAGAAGGCGTTCTCCTGAGCGATCCAGTGTGTGACGAAGATATCGAGATCGGTGTCCAGGTCCCAGTCTCCCACGGCCAACCCCATCGCGCCCCGGTAATCCGCGACCCAGGCTTTGTGCGAAACATCTTCGAAGCGGCCCGTTTTCAGATTGCGGTAGAGGACGTTGTCGGAGACGTCGTTGGCGACGTAGAGATCGAGCCACCCGTCGTTGTCGAAATCGGCCCAGGACGCTGCCAGGCTGCGTCCCCGGGGATTGGCCACGCCCGACTCTTGGGCGACCTCCAAAAAGCCGCCCTGGCGGTTCTCGAAGAGCAGGTTGGCCTGGGGAGGATAAGAAGAGGGGTTGAGTGTGTAGGGGACCAGACCGCTGAACTGCCGCGTCATCTCCAGAGTTTTCTCCGGTTCGGAGCGATATTGCACATAGCCGCAGACGTAAAGATCCGGGTCGCCGTCGCGGTCGTAGTCCCCCCAGGAAGCTCCCGTCCAGAAACCCGGCTGGTTGGCTGGGCCCAGGCGCGCGCTCGCATCGGAGAAGGTCCCGTCACCCTGGTTTTCGTAGAGCAGGATGGGCCCGTAGTTGGTGACCGCCAGATCGAGATCTCCGTCATTGTCGAAATCGGCCCAAGCCGAGGCCATGCCGACCCCTCGGAAACCCACCCCGGCCTTCTCGGTCACGTCTTCGAAGCTGCCGTCGCCGCGGTTTCGATAGAGCCGGTTCGAACCCTCGGCCGACTCTCCGTCTCCGTCCAAGGCCCGGGCGATGTTGTTCACGTAGAGGTCGTCGCGCCCGTCGCCGTCGTAGTCCCCCCAAGCGGCGCCCGAGCCCATGTCCTCTGGGAGTTGCGTCGAGCGTTGGCCCGGAAAGTGGCGGAAACGGATCCCCGATTCCGCCGCGACGTCCTCGAAACGGATGGCGGGGACGCCCGGCGGAAGGTCTCGATCCAACGATCGAGTGAGCCCCTCCACCGCTTCTCCGGCGGAGTAGGGATCGGGCAGGCGATAGCGGAAGAGCACCACGGTCAAGAGCAGCAGCGGCGCGAGTCCGATCAACGTGTAACGGAGTATCAGCCGTTTTCTCCGGGGAAGCTGCCGACGCCCCGCCTTGTGGCGCTCAGTCGGCATGGGGGACAACCCGGACCTCGAGCTGGTCGCTGGCCATCTCGGTGACGGGAGAGGTGACCGCGGCCTCTTCGCCGAACACGAAATGCAACAAGTACTGGTCGATCTTGCGGTAGAGCAGCCGGGCACGGATCTGGATCCGCCCCGAATCAGCGGCCTGGAAAGAATGAAGCTGCTCGGGCTGGAAGCGCATGGCGTCCTGGTCCCCCACGTGCAAGTCGGGGCAGCGGAAGGAGAACTCGGCGGCGTCGGTGAAACCGGGAAAAAGCGCCCGCCGATGGCGCACACCCACCATCTCCCAGAGATTGTGCCGGTCGATCAGGTTGCCGTAGCGATCCACCGGTTCCGCTTTGAAGATGAACGAGCCGGGGGCGATGAAACCCTTTTCGTCCACCGTGCCGGTGGAATAGAGCAGGCGCCCCGAGGCGTCGGTGGCGATCAGTTCCACCCAGGCCTGGATGATGTCCAGCGGACCGGTCGGAAAATCATGTCCCACCTTGTTGGAGGTGATGATCGCTTTCAATTCCACCGCCTCGCCCACACGGACCGAGGAGGGTCCCGAGAGATCCAGCGATACGGCGGGGCCGGAGGGCCATTTGTCCGCGATTTCGGGGATTTCAAAATCCCCCTGGAGCCATTTCTCAGTCAGGGCCACCTGTTCCTCCCAGCCGGGCAACGCCAGCAGTTCGGGCATCAGCTGGTTGGAGGCGATGAAGCGGTGGCTGCGGTGTTTGCCGTCATGCGGCGACCGGTTGTAGTCGAGAGCGTCCCCCGAGGCGGGGTCGGTCGAATCGACCAGAGGCATGTGGCATTCCCTGCATTCGATCGTCCGGGTGGGATCCTCGGGGTGGTTCCAGCGGCTTTTCCGCCAGTTGTCGTATTGGTTCTGCAGCTGCACCCAGCCCACGCTGTTGATCTCCTCGTCGATGAACTGCTTGTGACAAGCGGCGCAATATTCGGGAGCCTTGAAGAGCCTCTTGCTGAGGGTCTCCACGTGATGGGCGGGATAGGCGCGGATCAGAAAATCGCGCGTCAGCCTCTTCCATTCCGAGGGAGACTCGTCGTACTCGAGCTCGAAGAGGTAGCGGTCGAGTTGGGCCACGGTGTAATGGGCGTTCCCCTTCAGATCGGTCTCGTGAATGCCGTGACAAGCCAGACAGGAGACGCCTTCCTGGAATCCCGCCATGGAGGTCAGTTGGTTCGGATCGGTGAAGATGTTCTTGGCGCCCGAGAAAAGCGAGATGGGGTCGTGGCAACCTCCGCAATAGCGGGTCGACTCGGGTCCGTTCTGCTCCGCCATCGTCAGCTGGATCTTCTGGAAGGCGATATCCATTGCCGACCAGCGGTGGGCGCTCACCTCCCATTCGCGGACGATCTCTTCATGGCAGCCGGCGGTCCCGCAGGATTGCGAACCCGAAAGGAGCCGGGAATCGAGCGCGCCTCCCGTGGCCGTCGACGCCTGACTGGGAGCGAAGGGCCGGTCCTGTCCGTATTTGAAGTTGTAGTCCGGCGGGAATTCATTCACCAGTTCGACGGGCTGGTAGGCATACGCTCCGAGCAGGGAAACGGCGATCAGCACCCCGCCAGTCAAGAGGCTGCGCGCCGAATAAGTCCGAATTGGTTCCCAGAGGGGCTCCATTCCGGGCAAGCGTCTCGAGCGCCAGACCCGAGCCCCGATGAGGGCGACATGAGGCGCCAGGAAAGTCAGAATGACGAGGGTGGTGAGGATGTGAACCAGGTCCCAGGTGGGACTGATTCGCCAGTAGAAAAGGGCTTGATAGGTCAGGACCAGCCCCGACAACCCGCACAAGGCCGTCCCCGCCAGTCCGATGTAGCCGAGGACCTTGATGTGAGTCAACAGGGCCTTGCGATAGTCGAGCCAGTGCCGGACCAAATACCAGGTCGCCGGAATGAAAAAGAGGACGCCCGCCAGCGTGTGGGCCATCACCAGAACCTGATTGGCCACGCTGAAGGGCAAAAGCCAAATCGAAAGTCCGGTAAGCGTCTCGAAGATCAAGAAACCCGCTGTCCACGCCGCGAGCGTCCACCCCCAGCTTCGAGGATTGGCGTTGCGCTGTTCCCGAAATTGCATAAAAACCCCCGTTAATGCGCCTGCAAATCAGGGGCCAAGTCGAGGAAGTCGGGGATGGCGACGCGGCCGGCCAGCCGGAGGGGCGACCGGCGAGGGTTCTGGCGTGCGGCGGCTTGCCCGGCGTTCTCTTTTCCTATGCCCGTCGCCACCCCGAAGCGGGAGCGAGCTCCCCGGGCTCGAGAGTGACCTCGGCTGTCAAAACCGCGCCCACGTTCCTGACAGAAACGAACTTGTTGGCGGGCGCCTGGCTGGGGGATTTGCCCCAGTTTGAGGGGGGGGAGACAAGCCGGCAAATCGAACTTGCGACCTTCGCCGTCGCCAAACCCCGTGTCGGCGAACGCGCGCCGGTAGGGAGACGTATTCAGCGCGCCCAAGCATGACGGGTCGCGCCTCTTTGGAATCCAGACCCGGAAATCTGACCGGCACGATGATTGCAGCTCTTTTGATCATGGGACTCCCTACACCCCATCGCGCCGCTCCCCAGTCGCCGGGCCCGGCCCGGCCTCGCAACCCTTGTGAACTCGAGATCGATCTCTTCTGCAAAGGGGTTCGCATCGGCCAAAAAGCCTTGCGCCAAGTCCGCTTGGCGCGCCGCACGCGCGCCGGACTGGGAAGCGGCCTGGAGTTGATTCTCCCGGGAGAACCGAAGCCGATATGGGTCAACGTTCCGGTGACGGAGCGCTTCGCGTCCCATTCCCCCTATGCATTGCAAGAGAGTGAGGGCGAGTTTTGGCTGGAGGACGGGCGCCAGGGTTTCCGTTACCCCGTGGAGATCGCCGAAATTCCGGCCTGGTATGAAAAGACGACATCGCACGGCGTCAAGATGGGCGAGATAGGGACTCTTCAAGGGACCTATTTGGGGATATACGTGGGCCCCGTCTGCCGCTATTGGCGGGAGCCGGCGGAAAACTGCAAGTTCTGCACGACCGGGCTCAACGTGGGTCCCAACGAGCAGGTGAAGAAGCGCATCGAGGACGTGTTGGAAACCTGCCTCGCGGCGAGACGGGAGTCGGGCGTCACCTTCGTCCACTTCAACAGCGGTTACCAGGCGGGCCAGGATCTACGGGTGGGGCGACCCTATCTGCGGGCCGTCAAACAACACACGGGTCTGCTGGCGGGCATCCAGATGGCGCCGGTTTCCGACTTCGATCAATACGACGAATTGATCGATCTGGGCGCCGACCATTTTTCCTTCTGCTTCGAATTCATGAATCCCCGGGCCTTTGCCGAGCTTTGTCCGGGAAAGCAGCGGACTTTGGGGCAGCGCGCTTTCTTCCGAGCCATGGAATACACGGCGGGCCGGCTGGGCAAGGGGCGGGTGAGCGGCGAAATCATCGCCGGCGTCGAGCCCATCGAGGACACCTTCCGTGCCATCGATCTCATTACCGACTGCGGCGCTTTTCCCACCATTTGCGTTTTTCGGCCTCTGCAAGGCTCCGATATGCAGCACTACCCGCCCCCTTCCTACGAAGATATGCGAAAGGTCTTCCAGTACATGGCAGACAAATGCATCGAGAAGCGGATTCCGGTGGGCGTGGCTCCCAACATCGAGGTCAGCCTGGTGGTACAGCCCAGCGATGCGCTCTACCTTGCCGAGCCCTCCTCCTGGGCGTTTAGGCGCTACCGTCTCTACAACGGGCTGCTGACCGCGTTGGCCCGCCCCGTGTTCCGATATCGATTGTGGCGGGGCGACCGAAGATCAAGGAACCGTCCCGATCGCGAGGCCGAACAGTCCTCCAGCCCAATGGAGAGACAAGGAGCGACGAGATGACTCATAGACGAGCCGACATCATCCGACTTTTGGAAATGGAACTGAATGTGATCGAAAAGGGCGGCTACGGTCGATCCGTCAGAGAGCCGGGCAAGCCCACGGAGATGTTTCGAAAGTCCGTCACCTGCATCAACCACTGGTTCGTCCCGGCCCACAGGACGCACAGCTGCGAGGGTTGCGTCCTGCTCGATTTCGTCCCCGACAAGCACAAGCGGAGTCGGGACCCCTGCCACCATATTCCGCTCGACGAAACCGGAAAAACCGTTCAAGACCTGCAGGCCGAGGGGCAGGACGAGATCCTCGAAGAGGCCGTCAAGAACTGGCTCCGCGCCACGTTGAAGCGGTTGAAGGAGGGACCCGGCGTCGACGAGGCTGCGCCCGAAGTCGATTATTGAGGGGATCGCTTCGGTCGGGAAGGAGGGAACTCGGGGAAGGCGGGAACTCGCACAGGATCATCCCGAACACGGACCACCAAGCACGGACCGGCGCAGTCCGGAAAGCCCTTCCCCACATCCGTGGTCCCGTGTTCTCCTCGTCCCTGATCCGTGCTCGCCGGTCGAGATTCCCGGGATCCCCAATCCGGGAACACACCGACATGGAATCATCGAACCCAAGACGAAAAAAGAGTCCGGAGTCGACTCTGCATCCTTTTCGCTGGACTCCGCCGTCGGCCCCGGCTAAGCTTTCGTCGTTCTCATGTCCCGGAACGCGCCTCCGACAAGCAGATTCTGGCTGGAATTTCTCACCGGACCCGAAGCCGGGCGCCGCCATCCGTTGCAGGACAAGAACCGTCTCGGTCGCGGCGAAGGAAACGAGCTTTGTTTCAGCGATACCTCGCAGAGAATGGTGTCGGGACGTCACGCCGAGATCGTGAGGCGCGGGCCGTCCTACGTCCTGCGCGATTTGCAGAGCACCAACGGGACCCGGGTCGACGGCGGCAAAGTGTCCGAGATCGAGCTGCAACCCGGCATGGTGATCGAACTGGGCCGGTCGGGGCCCAGGCTGCTCTTCGGCTGCGGGACGAGAGACGACGCCGAAAGCTCGAATCCCCAGGACGAGACACTGGTCATCGAATCGAGGCCGGCGGAGACGGCCGCCGGTGACGATATCGTGATGCAGGCGGTTTCCAAAGCGCGCCGAAAACGCGCTGCGTTGGGAGCCGGACACACCGCCGTGATCATGCGCGAGGCGGTTTCGCAGGCCGTCGGCCGCTCGAGCAGGAAGCTCAAGGTGTTGATCGCCGCGCTGGTCGCCGTTCTGGTCGTGGTGGTGGCCGCTTCCCTTTGGCAGTTCCGCCGGCTCAGCAACGACAAGGTGGCGATCGACGAGCAGCTCCGGCAGGTCGAGCAAACCTTGAGCGCGGTGCCGAGCCCTCAAGAAGCGGAACCTTTGATGGCCGACCTCGAGCGTCTACAGGGACAGGCGGAAGCGATTCGAAAGAGTTTTCTCTACCGGATCGGAGCCCGCAGCAAAAGCGCGGATTTCATCGACGAGCAGATTCATCTGCTGATGACCGAACTGGGCGCTCCCCAGTACAGCATTCCGCCCGAGTTTCGCCAACGCGTCGTCTTTCACGCCGAACGCTATCGAGGTCCGGACCGGTCCAACATGGATCGCGCATTGAACCATCGCCGCGACGACCTGGAAACGATGCGCGAGGCGTTCCGCCAAGTCAATTTGCCCGCGGACCTGGCCTTGATGGCCCTGGTGGAAAGCGCTTTCCGCTGGCAACGCTCCAGCGCCGCCGGGGCGGCTGGGCCATGGCAGTTCGTAGCGCCGACAGCCCGGGCCTTCGGCCTGCAGGTCGATGACGAAATCGACGAACGCTTCGATGTCGAGAAGTCGACCGCGGCCGCGGCGCGCTACCTCAAGCAGTTGATCCTCGACTTCGGCGCCGGACAGTCGGTTCTGCTGGCTCTGGCCGCCTACAATCTCGGGCCCTCCCGGGTGCGGCGGGCGGTGCGCCGCGTCGACGACCCCTTCCGTCAGCGCGACTTCTGGTACCTCTACCGCACCCGCGCGCTGCCCCCCGAGACGCGCGAGTACATCCCCAAGATCGTGGCCGCCATCCTGGTGGCCCGCAACCCCGAGCAGTTCGGTTTCGAGCACGACGGCGTGTCTTGATATTGGCGTCCGTGGGTC
>JBFGHF010000028.1:0-13511 GCA_041578355.1 Acidobacteriota bacterium | reverse complement strand
CCGATGACTTGGTCTCGCAGAGCCTGTTTCTGATTTTTGGGCAAGCTCCCCACATATTCTTTCCAGACTTTCAGCAGCCGGGGGCTTGGTTCGTGTTTCAGCCAGTTCTCGAGCAATTCGAAACTCGCCGTGTCTTGCTTGAGCCCGTGTTTTCGGGCGGCGTCCAACACGGCTTGACGTTCCTTGCGGTGAAGGTGACCGTCGGCCCAGGCGACCGCGATCAGCGGCACCAGGGAAACCGCCGCCAGGGTCTCGCTGCCGATGTTGTTCTGGATCAGGGCTTCCAGAACAAGGTCGTCGGTTATCCCCGAGACTTCGGCGAGTGCCTTCTTTTGCTCTTGATGGGACTTTTTACGCCGGAGCTTTTCCAACAGTCTCTGGTTTTCTCGCGCGAAGAACTCCTCTTCGAGTGCCGAGCGCCTTTCATCAAACTTCTTTCCGAAATCCATCTAGTCCTATCCTTTCACACGGACCGCGGCAGCAGCTTCAAGCGGGAGCTTCGCTGGGCGAACGCTCCTGCTTGCGATCGAACTGTTCCCAGAAAGTCTCCCAGATTTTCTGTTCGCTGGTTCGCCGGGCATGCGGGCGGCAGGCGTAGCGAACCGTGAGCTTGATTTTGTCATCGTTGTGAGCAACATAAACGGAGGGCTCCGTCTTGGTGAAGAGCAGCTCGTGGTTGCTGGCCTTGATCGTTTCGACGTCGCCGCTAGTGAACCGGTGCGAGAACTCTCCGGCCACGCGTTGCGCCGTGTCACGAGCGCGCCTCCAATCGGCTTCCGCGGGCAGCTGGAAGATCACTTCGCTCCAAATCAGATCCAATCCCTCCGAGGAATTTTGAATGGGTTGGGTCAACACCAGGCTGTTGGGACAGCGTATGAGGCGCCCCGTCGGCTCGTCCCCCTGAACCCAGCCTCCGATCTCGGCGAGAGTGAAATACACGGTGCCGATCTCGACCACGTCACCTTGGTTCTGACCGATCTGAATTCGGTCGCCCACCACGAACGGTCCCCGCCAGACGATCGTGAAGTATCCCAGAATGTTCAAGATGAACTCTTTGGAAACGATTGTGAGGGCCGCGGCCACCAAGGTCAGGATGGTGAGGCCTTCCTGCACCAAGGGGGTCCAGATAATGGCCAGACTCACAATAGTGCTGCCGAGGAAGACGTAGTTGACGCTCTGCCGCCAAACGTAACGGCTCCTCAAACGGGTGACATGATTGGTGATCAGACGGTTGAGGAGGACTCGCCCGAAATAGAGGATGGCAAAGATCACTATCGAAGCCACAACTTGAAGCTGATAGCTCTGTACCGTCGCGAGCCAGTCTTCCGGCCAATCTCCGAACATGATCTTCCGTCAGTCTCCCTTGATCGCGCTCCCGCTGCCGGATCACTCCCGGTCGGAACCTGGGGCTTCCAACAAAGCAGCGGCTGCCTCCAGCCGCTCGGAAAAGGTGTCGAGAACCGAAGCGGTCAGTGCGATCTGCTGCTCGGCCTCCACCCAGTCTTCCTGCTCGATGGCTTCACGAATCGCCGGCAATGTCTTCACCCCGTAGCCGGTGTACAACCCCGGAGCGTAGATGTAGTGGACATACCACTGTCGTCCCGGCAAACCCTGGATGCGGGTCAGTGCCCGCTCGCTGAGCATGAAGATGCGGTCGAGAGCTCGCTGAGCCGCCGGCGGCAGTCCCTGGGGGCTTCGCAGCCGATCCTTGAGTGCGTCGTCGCAGCTTCGCGCCAAGCTTTCCAAACGCCTCACTGCGTTCCGCAAGGGGGCGAAGTTCAAAAAAGGCACGGGCTCTTTCTTCGAGGGCGGAACCAGCTTCTCTCGCGGGTCCGCCGCCAGGATGTGGACCCTCTGGGCCACGTCGAGATTGTGGCTCTCGACTCTGCGGCGCATCTGGTCGGCCAGATCGGCCACCTCTCCGGAGTACCCCTTGATGGTCTCGGCCAGGTTGCTGAACCGCCAAGGAAGGACGGAAGCAGCGGCCAGGCGAAGAACGGCACGCCCCACCGTCTTGGCCTGGGTGGCGCCGTAGACGAATCCCGGATCGCCGAAACGCGAATAATGGTCGAAAGAATCGTAGGCGGAGTGGTAGGAACCTCCCGCGTTTTCGCCTCCGAATCCCAGGTTGAGCGAGGCTATGCCCAGGTGCTGCAGGAAAGGACTGTAATCCGAGCCCGACCCCAGCGCCGAGATGGCGAGGTCGGCTCGGCTGCGGATGCGGTCGGCCTGGGGCGGATTGGCGGTGGAGAGGCGGCGGGCTCGGAGGCGCTCCCAGACGGAAACACCGGTCTGCGGGTCGGTCACCTCGCGGGCCACCTCGTTGACGAGGCGCTCCAGGCCGTGCGATCCGCCGGCACCCAGAAAGCCCCGTCCGTTGGAATCGGAGTTGATGTAGACCGCGACCTTTTCCCGAAGTTCCTCGGCGTGATGCTCCGCCCACTCGGTGGAACCGATCAACCCGGGCTCCTCCGCGTCCCAGGCAGCGTAGACGATGGTCCTGCGAGGTTGCCATCCCAATTCGACCAACTTGGCCACGGCGCGTGCCTCTTCCATCATCGCCGCCATGCCGCTGACCGGATCGGCGGCCCCGTTGACCCAGGCGTCGTGATGGTTGCCCCTGACGATCCACTGGTCGGGACGCTCGCTCCCCGCGAGTCGAGCGATCACGTTGTAGGCCGGAACCAGATCCCAGTTGAATTCCAGAGCCAGGCGGACCTTGGCCGGCCCCGGCCCCAGGTGGTAGGTGACTGGCAACGCTCCTCGCCACGAGGGCGGGGCGACGGGTCCTCCCAAGGCGCGAATCAAGGGAAGGGCGTCGGCGTAGGAGATGGGCAGCACCGGAATCCGAGCCAGGGTGGGCGCATCCTCTCTGGGCAGCCTGGCGACTCCGGTCACGGCCCCTACTCCCGGGGTCAATGGGTCTCCGGGGAAGATCGGCATGTCCGCCACCGAACCGCGTTGCACCCCGTGTTCCATGCGGAAGGGACCCTCGGGGTAGACGTCCCCCCGAAAATATCCGTCGTCGCGCGGATCCGAATAGAGGATGCAACCCAAGGCGCCGTTTTGGGCCGCCACCTTGGGTTTGATTCCCCTCCACGACCCTCCGTAGCGAGCGATGACGATCTTGCCCCTGACGTCGATCCCACGCCGTTGCAGCTCCTCGTAGTCGGCCGGAACTCCATAGTTTACGTAGACCAACTCTCCGCTCACGTCACCGTCGGCGGAGTAGGCGTTGTAGCCGGGAAGACGCTCGGCACTCTGTCCCGAGGCGGCGTCCTGAGGGATCGCCGGCTCGGACAAACCGGCTTGAAAGGAACTCGGCTCGAGCATCTCCAGGAGTCGTTTTTTGTTGGTGGTGAAAAGGACGTCGAAGACTTCGATCTCGGTGCGGTATCCCCAAGCCGAAAATTGCTCGGCGATCCATTCCGCGTTCTCTTTCCCGTAGGGAGACCCGACATGGTGGGGACGCGCCGCCATCCGCTCGATCCAGTTCCCGATGTTGGCCGCCTGAACCAGTTCTTCGAAGCGATTCTCCCACTCCCTCTGCTGCCGGCTCTCGGCTGCAAAGAAACCGTGCAAGGGAGATCGCTCTCCCTCGGGTGGCGGTTGGGCGAGCGTCAATCCGCTGCTCACCCACAGAACCAGAAGCAGAATTCGGCGCATCTCAGCCCTTTCCCTCGGCCCCGGCTGAAAGGACGGACCAATCCCGGGAGTCACGGTTTCTTTTCAGATGGGAAGACTAGCGCAGCGCGTCGAACGGCTGCAAGTTTCGCAAAAGCTAGCGTGCGACGAAATCGAGAATCCGGGAATGGCGGTCCTTTTGCGCCGAAGGCGCTGCCAGCGAGTCGGCGGTGGTTCACCCGGCGCGCGGCCACCGGTTGAAGGGTTCTGTCAGCGCGGCGCTTCCGATGCCTCGCTATGAAGCCTGGCGCATAATCCGGGCTATGAAGGGTTGGACTCGTTTTCCTGCCTTCCGGGCGGACCGCCGGCTAGAAACCGCTCCTCGGGAATCCGGTCACGGATCTCTCGGTGGTAGGAGGGCAGTTCACTCCAATGGAGACTGGGCTTCAAATGGTGTTCGATGTGGTACCCGATATTGAAACCGAACAGGACGTGATAGGGAGTCAGGTGCTCGTTCGCCGAATTGAACTCATCCGACATGTCGCACTCTTGATGATGGCTGAAGTTGTTGAAGCCGAGACCGAAGGCCACGACCGCCCAAGGGATCAGGAAAAAGAAAACCCAACCAGTCACATTGACCCAGATCAACAATGCGTTGGTCAGGCCGAAAACCAGGAAAGAGAGCAACGCCCGATTCAAGGCGCGCGAGCCGGGGGCCCTGAGCAGCTCGAGCATCGACGAAAAGAAGGCGATGAAGGGGAAGGTCACCACATAGTACCAGCGGCTGATCGGCTTGTCGGGAAATCGAGTCCCCCGAAAACCGAAGGTGCTCGACCAGTCCTGGCCGTCTTGGTCGAAGCGCTGGTTGAACCGGTGATGGTTGGAAACGTGGTGCACTCGATAGATTTCCAGCGCCACGCCGTTGGAAATGAAGCAGAGCCAGCCGAAAACCTCGTTGAGCCAGTTCTTGGCGAAGACCCCCCGATGTGAATGGTTGTGTTCGACCAGATTCACAGACCTGACGCCAAGGATCACAGGGAGAAATAGAAACCAGGACCAATCCAACACCACTCCGGCGACCTGGTAGCCGAAGGTCAGCACAACGACCAAGATAGAAATGAGGTCGATTTTGTAAGGTAGAAACCTGCTCCTGCGCTTTTTTTTCAAGTCGGGAGCCGCACTCACCGTTGCCATAGTTCTCTCCGCAAAAAGATACGATGAAAAGGCCATGATACGGGAGCCCCGCTCAGTTTGCAAAGGGGGGAGCGGCCCGTCGGCGGGATTGTTCGACTCGAGAAGCTCATCATTGAACGTGCAAAGTGCGCATGCGATTGATGGCGGCCGCCACTTCGAGCAGCCGCGGCCGCGCCAAGTCTCCCACCTTGATCGGCGATAGCCAGTCCAGTCCAGAATTGTCGAGACGCCGGCCCAGATCCTCGAGACCCTCCCGCAAGGTCGCGCCCCGCTGGGCACAGCTTTCGGAGAAGGCGTGAATCGCCAGGCCAAGCGAGCGTGTTTGGGCTGGATCGACCAGTTGCTCGACGGCGTCCAAGTCGATCCGCGTCGACCCGAACACGATCGTGCGGCGGCCGCGGCTGCTGATTTTCACCGCCCTGCGGCCCCTGCGGGGATCGAAACTTCGGGGCAGCGGCCTGCGGTCGGGAGGCGGCGTGAGCCTGAACTCGGCTTCGCCCTTTCTGACCGAAGGGTATCTCTCCACAACTTGAAGGGCCCTGTCACGGGCGTCCTGCGCCCGATAATGGTGCATGAGCAGGACCTGATCGGCGATCTCCAGATAGTCTCCCGCCCCACCCACCACCAGAATCGAGGAAACGCCCGGTTCTCCAGCCAGTTCCCGGGCCCGGTCGATGTAGGGCGTGATCGGCTCCTGCTCCTTGGCGATCAAGGCTTGCATACGCGCGTCGCGGATCATGAAATTCGTCGCCGAGGTGTCCTCGTCGATGAGAAGCAGTCGCGAACCCGCCTCCAATGCCTCGATGATGTTGGCCGCTTGAGATGTCGATCCGGAGGCGTTCTCGGTGGAGAATTCGTCGGTCGGCTGGCCCAGAGGCAGGTTGTTGATGAAAGGGGAGATGTCGACTTTTTGTACCGACCTGCCGTCCTCGGCTCGGATCTTCACCGCAGAGGGATGGGTCACCGCCCATTCGCGGCCGTCTCCCGGGACGTGGTTGTAAACCCCTCGTTCCAAGGCTCTCAGGAGAGTCGACTTGCCATGAAAGCCGCCTCCTGTGATGAGGGTGACTCCGGGAGGCACCCCCAGGCCGCGGATCGGTCCCGAGTTGGGTCGATCCAGCTCGACGGCCAGGCTGGGCGGACTCTCAAAGGGAACCGGCGCCCGGTCCGCCGACGGCCTCATGGGCCGGTCGTCGATCCCGCTTCGCCGAGGCAGTATCGATCCATCTCCCACGAAGGCCACCAGACCTCGTTCTTCGAGCTGATCGCGCAGAGCCTGCTGATCTTCGGTCGTCAGGACGTGTCGTTCCAAAGCGGTTGCATCGAGGCTGGAATGAAAGAGTGACGCCTCGACGATCGCGGGGAGTTCTTCGAGCAGCATATCAGCCGCTTGCCGTGCCAGGATGCGGCGGCCCGCCGCCGGCAGGCCCGCCGTGAAACGAGCCTCGATCAAGTCGTCTTCGACGATCACGCTGTTGCGCTCGAGAATTTCCTGACCGCCGCAACAGATATCGATTTGGCCGCTTTTCCCGGTGCCCCTGTGTCCCCGAGCCAGGCGGTTCGCCGCCGCTCCGAACTGCCGGGTCAGATAATCCGCCAAGGCGACGCGGCGGATGCGGCTGCTGCGAAAATGCGCCGGAATCTCGGCAACGGAGTGCTTCACCTCGGCGCTCAGACGGGAGGGCGCCGCAAACGGATCGGCCTGGACGTGATCGATCGAAAGCCGGAAGCGCCCCAAGTCGTAGACGCCGGCAATACTCTTGTAGGCCTTGTAGCCCCGTCCCTCGATGCGTTGCAACGCTTCCGTCAATCGCTGTCCGGGAAGAGCGGAACTTGGCCGGTTCATTGGCAGGTATAAGGACCGTGGATGGAGCGGATGCGGAGGCTTTCGTCGGCGTCCTCCAGTACGAGAACCCGAAACCGGTCTCCACCCGGTTCGACTCGAATCACCACATGGCCCGCCACACTGGCTATTTCCTGGACCCTTCGACCGAGCACCGCTCGAGTGGGTTCGCGGATCCGGGTAGCGAAAATGTCTCTTTGCCCCGCATAGATGCGCCGCGACAACAGACGTTTGAGCACTCCCGGGGCGGGGTGGCTGGGAGCCCACGCCGGCAGTACGTGCACCAGGGGCCGAAGAGTGGCGAGGAAAAAAGGATTGGCTGGATCGATGGAGCCGTGGTGGTTGACGACATGCACTTCAGTCAGCCCGATGGCGCGAGCGATGGGCGTCTCGATGTCGCCCCAGGACGGGAAACCCGGCTCCGGCAAGCCCGGCATGTCCCCGCCGCTGAAATAATCGAAGGCGCCGTAACGAATCCGCAACGCGACACTGCACATGTTCTCGGTGGGATGGTCCTCGGGAGCGAGAGTTCCCAAAGGGGGGAACAAGTGAATGCTCTCCTCGCCCGCGCCACTCCAGACCTCCCCGTTGGCGGCCAGGTTTCGGACTTCGAAGGTCTTGTACTCCTCCGCTCCGTCGCGCAGAACGATCTGATTCCGGCGGCCCGGCTGGAAGCGGTCCACCACCAGGCCCCGATGGGTAAGTTGCGTCGTCAGAAACTTCCGATAGTTGTGCAGTGCGGGGAAATCCAGGGGGCTGGGATAGCTGTAATCGGGCCATCCCCGATCCAGCAGTTTCCCGATTGGGATGTGTTCGGCGACCTCGGTGATTCCGGAAAGCCTGTAGCCTCCCCATCGGGAGAGCGGATGCTCCTCCGTGCCTCTGCCCATGTGATCGGCGTGGAAGTGGGTGATCACCGCATAGTCAATCCGCCGCGGCAGCCGCTCGGGCAAGACTCGTTCGATGTAGTGGGCGATCCATTCGCCTGCTCGCCGCGTGTCGTTGGGAATCGCGTCGGCGTAAGGAATCGCGCCGCCGGCATCACCCGCGTCGACCAGCAGCGTGGTCCCGTCGGGGAGGATCGAAAAAGCCGCGTTTCCCCGGCCCGTGCTGATCTGATGAATGTCCAGATTTCCTTCCCGCCAGGCGGGCAGCGCCTCGCCCACGGTCTGCGCGGCGGAACTCGCGTTGAACAGGAAAAGCAGCAGGAACGGGCGGTAGGACTTCAGAAGGGCTCGCCACATCTTGCAGTATCAGACCGCAGATCCGGATCAAGCGCAAGCCTTGGACTATCCTCGATCCCGCCGCACCTGGCAGAGAACGAACATTTCCCCACCCAGTAAGATCCGCAAGTCCTGGACATTGGGGCTGATCAGCGACTTGATCCAAACCAGGCCGTAGAGAAGCGCGAACAGAATCAGAAAGAAACTGCTGGAGAGTCCCGCCGAAGCCATGGCCAGGATACGGGTTTCCCTCCAGATCCAGCTCATCCGTTTCCAGATCAGCCAGCGTGGCAGCGACTCGAAAGTGCGGTTGTCGAGTTCTTCCAGCATATGCTCGACTCGAGTCGACTCGAGCACTTCTTCTACTGCGTCCTCTATCTCTTCGGGAGTGTGGCTCAGCCAGCCGCTGACCCAGATCATGGCGACCAGGAGCAGCGAAGCGAGGAGAAGGAGGAGGGAGAGGATCAGGCTCAAGAGCTTCTCCCCCACAGTTCGCGAGCGTTCCGCCACATTCTCTTGCGAGCCATTTTGCGGTCGATGCGGGTGATCCGCGCGGGCCGCGGTTCTTCATTGCGGCTCAGAGCGTAGGCCATGATCAGCCAGAAGACGATCGTAGTCAGCCGCGCCAGCGCCATCACGTCTTCCAGACTGATGAGGCTGAAGCCGAAGTAGAAGTTCACCTCGACCAAGCCGTAGACGAGGGAGGGAAGGAGAAGCCCGATGGCGGCGCAACCAAGAGTGTAGCCGATATGGAACCTGTGACGATGACTGAAAGTTTGAAAGAGAGTCGCCAATCCCATGTATCCGCAGAAGAGATTCCCACCATTGAGGAGTTTGTAAGACGCCTCGGACGTCCCCAGCAGTTGGAATACGACCACCAGCAACAGGGCGGCGCCAAAGTGCCAATCCCGTCTCCAGCGCAAGCCATCCGGAAGGCTGTAAATCCTCAAGTAAAGCGCGGCGGCCAACAGGAAGTTCAGGCTCACGAACAAGTTGTAGAAAAGCCCATAGTCCGGCGACCCGACTCCCCAGTACAGGCTCAGTACCTGGGCCGACAGATGAAAGAACATCACGAACAGAAGATAGCCGCAGAGCAGAGGAAAAGTCGCGAAGTGGCGATGTTTTACGATCAGAAAGAGGACCAGTACCCAGAGACCGAGACTTAATGGCCAGAAAAGCAGATTTAGCGGTGAAGTATCCACGGTTTCCGTCAACGTGGGCGGAGATAATCGCCCCATGAGAGTCTACCTCATGGGGCGCAATCGGGCAAATGGAAATCAGTCGGCCGGCTGTTGCGGCGGATCCTTCGGGCAAAGCGGCGGACAAGGTGGCGGCATGGGCGGTGGCGCCTGGGCCAATCTCACCGTGTCGCTCGCCGGTTCCCGAGGCACCGTCAAGCCGATTCCGACGGCGAATACGACCAGAAGTAACAGAAGCCATACAATGTGAGTTTGCTTCAACATTTGGTTTACCTCCAAAAAGGTTGTTGTGTTGGAGTGAGACTCCGGTTGCGAGAAATCGGAGGGGGATTCCTCCGAAAATCGAGTTCGAGTTGGTACCGAAAGAGAAGTCCGCGGGTGGGGCGGAAAGACGTTTGCTGTGGGCTAGTTCGGCGGTGATTCGGGGCCGATCGGCCCGCACTCGGGTTTTCGACGGCGCGAGAACCGTCTTGCTGACGCATAGCACAACGCTCCAGAGGGTAAGCGCCTTCCCTTCTTGCCCAAGGACACTGTTTGGTTGAAAACCAAGTAATCCCTCCGCCGGGCCAACTTCCAAGCTCCCCGACAAAGCCTCTGTGTTGTCCGAAAATCTTTTAGAATGGAGCGCTTACGCCAGCCGAGACCCGCATCTCATCCTCGAGCGCCGGCGAACAGACAGCACCTCGCCACGCACAAAGGAAACGCGGGACCGGACGCCTTGTCTCAGCTCTCCTGAGAAATCGGTCCTGTCCCCAGCCCTCCGGCTTCCGCTCTCTTTTCCTTCTTGTGTAACTTCTGCCGGATGACTCTGGCGTTTTCGCCCTTTTGTCGCTGGTAGACGGATTTAATCTTGTCCCTCACCGAGAGCGAACCGCGCCCTTCGCGCCTGGAAAGCTGACGGTGGGCCATGTCGATCATCGTCGCGATGGCCTCCGCTTCTTCGCTCTGGCTCTCCATCACGACCTGTAGCTTGTTGTGGAGTTCGTAATGCTCCTGCGACAACTGGGCGCTCTTCTTCGCTCCCGCCTCCGAGCCCTTCGGTGCGCCCTTGGAAGCCGCCCCTTTCTTCTCCAGGAAGCGGGTGTAGATGTGCCGGTAGGAATCGTCTCCCACCATCGAAAAAATCTCTCCGGGAGGAAGATCGAAACGCTCGGCGAGCTGCAGGCAGATCTCGAAGGCCGGCTTGGCGCCTTGTCTCCAAGCGGTGATGGTGGAACGCGAAATGTTCAGCTCTTTGGCGAGATCTGACTGAGTTCCGCGCTTATCCAGCCGTTCTGCAATGAATCTTGCAAACCTCAACCTGCGACAATTCTACGCCGAGAATCTCCAAGTGTCGAATTTTTTGTGCTTTTTCGTTGACACTGGAGGCGCTGGGAGCCATATTGTTCGATCGATGAACAAACAAAAGCTGGCCAGAAAGGTGAAGAAGCTCAGACTCGACAATGACTGGACTCTAAAGCAGATGGCCGACCTGGTAGGACTCCATCCCAGGACGATCTGGAACATTGAAAACGCAAAGGTGTTTCCCCACGATCGGACTCTGGCACGGTTGCAGCGCTGCTTTCCCTCCCTCGATCTGGAGGAGTTCTACGACCCTGGCGGGGACTAGGCGGAGCCCCCTGAAAACGTCCCGAAAGCGGGGGACAAGGGCCCCTATTATTCTCCAGCCTTCTACCGCGGCTCCGGGAGCATCCAGGCCGACTGCGTTGCCCATCCTTGTTTCTCGACGTTTTGCACGACTGCGCCTCCGGGGGCCTCGGGCGTCACGTTTCCTCCTCCGCCAAGGCTTCGGCGGACAGGTGTCAGCGCGGCGCTTCACACTAGAAAGCCTGGCGCATGATCCCGGCTAGAGCCCCAATTCGCGGGCGATCAGATTTCTTTGTATCTCCGACGTCCCCGAGTAGATTCGTGCTCCCACCGCGTCCCGAAGCTCGCCTTCGAACCCGTACTCACTGCAGTAGCCGTAACCGCCGTGGATCTGAATGGCGTCCAGGGAGGATTGGACGAAAGACTCGGCGACTTGCAGCTTGGCCAGGGCCACCTCCAGAGCCGCTTTGCGGCCGTGGCTTCGCAGCCAACCCGCCTTGTAGAGAAGCAGGCGAGCGCTTTCCAGGCGGACCTTCATATCCACGATCTTGTTGGCCACGGATTGAAAGCGGCCGATCGGCTGACCGAATTGACGGCGCTCCCTGGCATACTCCAAACAGGCCTCCAGCTGCCGTTCCATCGTTCCTACACAGCTGGCCAGGATCGACGATCTTTCCCAGATCATGGAGTAGTTGAAGATGGCGGCTCCGTTCCCCTCCTTTCCCAGGCGTTGCTCCTCGGAGACGGCGACGTCGTCGAAATGCAGCTCGGCCATGGGGGATGAGTGGAGGCCCATCTTGGAAATCGGCTTGCCGATGGAAAGTCCGGGCGTGTCTTTTTCGACCAGAAAGGCGCTGATTCCCATGAATCCCTGTCGGGGGTCGGTGACGGCGAAAATGAGAAAGAGGTCCGCCACCGGAGCGTTGCTCACGAAAGTCTTCGATCCGTTGAGAAGATAGGCTCCTTCTTTGGGTTCGGCTCGCGTTGTCATGGCGAAGGCGTCCGAGCCCGACCCCGGTTCGGTGATGGCGTGGGCCCCGATCATTTCCCCCCCAATCAACCTCGGCAGGTAGGACGCTTTCTGCGCCGACGAGCCGAACTCCAACAGCGGCGCCTGGACGGTCCAGAGCTGGGCGTTGATCCCGAAGATGATGCCGTTGTCGCGATAGCCGTAGCCGAGCGCCTCCATGGCGATCAGACAGGTCAACGGGTCCCGATCACTTCCCCCGAATTCCTCGGGCATGGGCAGGCCCTGAATTCCGAATTCGGCGCAACGCTTCCAGGATTCCTCCGAGAACCCTCCGTCCGGCCCGTTTGAGTGGCGCTGCTCTTTGTCGAGGCGCCGGGCGAATTCGATCACCGCCGCCCGAAGTTCCGCTTGCTCGTCGCTCAGTGAAAAATCCATCGGACCGTTCCTTTCTTCGCTGGAAGAACCTACTGAACGTTAGGAAAGAAGGAGTTCCGGGTCAACGTCAACAGCCAATCGAGCCGCGATTCGTCGGCGGGAAGGGAATGGCTTAGGGAGCAACCCGATCGCTACTCGGCGCTGAGGGCGTCGACCGGATCGATCCGCGTGGCCCGCCGGGCGGGCATCGAGCAGGCCAGCAACCCGACTGCGCCGAGCAATGCGGCGGAGCCGATCAAGACGAAGGGGTTGAGCGGCTCGACCTCGTAGAGCAGGCTTTCCACGAATCGCGCCATACCGACCGACCCGGCCACGCCCAAAAGCAGTCCGCAGCCGACGATCAAGAGGCCCTCGGCGAGAATCAACCGGAAGATCCCCCCGGCGCTGCTGCCCAGAGCGATTCGGATCCCTACTTCGCGGGTCCTCTGAGCCACCAGATAGGCCAGAACTCCGTAAATGCCCACCGCGGCGAGAAAGAGGGCCAGAGCCCCGAAGGCTCCCACGAGCATGGTCGGCGATCGCCGGCTGACCAGTGATTCCTCCAGTCTTTGCTGCATGGTCACGGGGTCGTAGAAGGGAAGCTCGGGGTCCAGTGCCGCGATCTCGCGTCGGATGCTCTCCGTCAAGTGTCCCGGTATGGTCGCGGTCTTGATGGCGAAATCGAACCGAGGCCGGGGAGTTTGTTCGAAGGTGAAATAATAGGCGCCCACGCGTTCGTCCGGATCGACGAGGGCGCGAAGCTTGACGTCGCGCACCACCCCCACGACGGTGAAAAACCGCGTGTTCTCGTCGATCCTCGTCAGATCCTCCATACTGCTGGGGAAGTAGAGGCGCTTGCCCAGGGCGCTGACTCCCGGCCAGAATTTTCGGGCCAGGCGCTGATCGATGATGATGGTGGGGAGGCTGTTGCGCTGATCGCGGCGGTCGAAGTAGCGGCCCTCGATCAAATCGATACCCATCGCCTCGAAGTAACCCGGAGAAACGACCGATTGGCTGGGGGAAACCAGCGACTCTCCCGCCGGGATCTCGTATCCCTCGGCGAGTATCACGCTGTCGTTGAAGCTGCTCCCCAGGGGAATGGAAGTGGTCACTCCGGCAGCGGAGACGCCGGGCAGCGCGCGGACCCGTTCCAAGGCCCGCTCAAAAAAACTACGCCAGTCGGCGGGCTCGGGGTAGCGAGTCCGGGGCAGGCTGATCGATCCCGTAAGAACGCTCGAAGCCTGGCGAAAGCCGGGATCGATCGAGACGACCTGCTGAAAACTCGCCAGCATCAAGCCCGAGCCGACCAGCAGCACCAGCGCAAAGCCGATTTGGCCGACGACGAGGGCATTGCGGAGCAGGCGCGTGCGGCGCGTCACCGTGCCGGTGCGCCCTTCCTGACGCAGCTTCTGATAGAGATCGATCCGCCAGATGCCGGCCACCGGAATCAATCCGAT